>JAHJDP010000001.1 GCA_018831195.1 Candidatus Eisenbacteria bacterium
CGAGAGCGGATCTCTCTTGAGCCCTTGGGTCACCAAGGCGCTGAGGCCGTCATATCCCTTTCGAAGATCAGCCGGCTCCGTGTAGGCATAAACGACCACCTTTCGTGTGCTGCCAATCATCCAAGGAACTCCAATAGCCGAACCAAAGAATCGACATCCAAGCCTTCGATGCGATAGCCGCGTGGGGAGATGAGAACCGGTACAGAAGAACGACACAAGCCATCTTCACCAATAATCACGGGGCGGAGATGACCGTTATCATCAGGCTGACGTTTGATCCAGTGCTGAATCGTACTCGTCGAAAGATTCAGGGACAGACAAATGGCAGAAAGTGTCCGCCCGGTTTTCATTTCCTCTTTGATAAATGCCGCGATCGCTTCGCGTTTATCCGATGAATATCGGACTGCCGTTCGGGCTTTCCCTTCACGAACGCCTTGAATCAGAGTTTTGATTTCCGTTTCTTGAGCTGTCATTTGGCTCCTCCTCTTGAAGGACCAAGATGACAGATATTAAAAAGCGTGACTAGACGGGGTAGGGCGACATCTTACAATTGAACGTCATGATCAAACAATGTCTCAGCCGCCGCATTGACAACATCTCAGAGGTAACAACCGAGGTCGCGGCTTGGCAGAGTCACCGCAACAATTTGAATGCCAAAGTTAATTGGCAATTCACGGCACAGAATGCACGCACGAAACTCAAGCGACTTTATCCGACATTAGAGACTTGACATGACACTAGATTCGTTGACTCCGGAGTTCGCATTTCCACATGTGAAAAGTGAAGGCGGCAGTCAACCTGCGCAGCGCCCACATGTCGTCGGGGTCGGTGATGCAGCGCCTCCTGGCCAGCACGCGACCAAGTTCCGACGTCTACGACTGCCTAGGGAGAATCTTCCGACTCCTGCGTCTCCCGCTCATAGGAGATGTCATCCAGGTAGAAAGTGATGCCAGCGGGATTCGACGTCGCGTTGGCAACCCAACAGAAGACTCCTATCACGCTCGAGAGGTTCTGCTGGTCCAGACTGATTGTATGCTGTTTCCACTCGTTCGTCAGCATGATCTTCCGTGGGCGTGCCGTCACTTCGAACGAGTCCTTGTGTTTCTTGCCTGGAGCGGCGATCCCGCCGGCTTTGAACTCGACGACCTCACCGCCGTTCTCGCCCTTGGCCCAGAACGTAATCCTGGTGTAGCCAGCAGCGGCCAAGTCCCAGCCCGGCTCGTCACCCCAGTTGTCCGGCTCATTCTGCCAATAGATGCCGGCCCACTTCTTGGGGCCGGGTTCGTAAGTCACCTTGATGCAGATGGAATCGGAGTGAGGTGCTTCCTTCCAGGCTTCGAACAGTCGAACGTGCTTCTCGCCGAACTCCCCATCCCCCATCCACCCGGAAGCGACCGCCTCGGACCACACATCGAATAGCTCCGGCTTCCCGGCGGACTGAGCGAGTGCAGGGTCTGCCGCAGGTAGGATGACGGTGAGCAGTAAAGCGAGGAACGCCAAGGAACGCGTCAGAAAATGCATGGTCAAACCTCCTTTCGCCCTAATCGGGCGATTGTGCAATTCGAAACCCGATGGTATCTCTGCGCGTGTCGGGAGGGTAGTGCGACCGGAACGCACACCGGACCATCTCTTGCTTGTCCTGCCAGGACCCTCCGCGAACCACTTTTCTCGTTCCCTGCCAGGAGCCCAGTGGGTTCCTCGGCGGACCGTGTTCATAGTAGTCCTCCGCGAACCAGTCTTCACACCATTCCGCCACGTTCCCTGCGACGTCCATCATCTCGTACTCCGGATTGCCCCCGGCGGGGTGCTCTCCGACCCGCTTCGGTCTCCCGTGCGGCTGACCGAAGTTGGCCCGATGCAAGTCGACCTCACCTCCAGTCCAGGGAAACGTTCGCCCATCGGGTCCCCTAGCAGCCTTCTCCCACTCCGCCTCCGTGGGAAGCCGGTAGTAGTGACCCGTAACTCGGGTGAGCCAGGCGCAATAGGCCTTAGCATCGTACCAGCTGACTCCGACCACGGGTTGGCTCGGGTCGTCGTACCCCTCGTGGTGTCGGTACGCGGGCGGATCGTGGTCCGGATTCGCGTCCAGGAAGATGTCGTACTGGGCGTTGGTCACCTCGAATCGACCGATGTAGAACGCATCTAGGTAGATGCTCCTGGCGGGGCTCGCGTCCCTTACTTCGTCGTCACCCATCAGAAAAGGCCCGGCCGGAATGGGAACAGTCTCGGGCACGCCCATCGGAAGCCTCACTGCGGAATCCCCAGGCGCACTTTCCAAGCGGTTGCGTCCCACAAGCTGGAGACCATCAGCGTTTGCGAGGAGAGTGTCGACTCGGGCCGGCGGGGAAGCGGGTGTGCGATTCCATGCTGAGGGCGGGTCCGACGACCTCCAAAAGTCCCGTAGAGTGTAGCCGCTAAGCTCCGCCAGTGTGCCTCCAAACGCCGAAGTGGCAACAACGAGTGACAACGGCTGCCATACGTGCTGCCAGCAGAAAAGGAGCCTCGTAAGATTTGGGCAACGCTTCCGGAAGTTCGAGCTCTTGGTTCGTCCGAAGCATTGCATCTCGACCAAAGTGCTTTCTAGGCTGGTCTCGCCCAACGCGTGCGAAATGGGAGCAGAGAGCTGTGGTGCTCTCGAGTGTCATTCTGTCCGGAACTGACAAGGCAGTAAAGTGCAATCTGGTCGCAGATTCCAGCGGAAGACGAAGTCTGGGTCCGGATCGGGCTCCTTTGGAAGTGTATGCGACGCTTCTCTGCCGTGGGGAGTATTTGTGTTCGCCGCGGACAATGTATCGGATTCTCGCGGAGAATCGGGAGGTGCGAGAGCAGCGAGACCAACTCAGGCATCCGGGAATTTTTAGTGTCGCATATCATATTACACCTAAAACCTGATGTAGGGGTGCCAAGCATCGCCTCAAAGCCATTGGAAAGACTGCACTTAGCTCGACTATTTGGACAAGAGATCTTCAATTCCCATGGAGGATGAACCAGACCCAGCAGGTTGTTGCGGCCAAATCTTAATCCGTAGGGAAAAGGGACTTGTCAACCTATCCATCAAGTCATATAGTCTTTTTTACAATGAAAATCCAAGATATTTAAAAGTCCTGACTAGCAGTTAATAACAACTTTTGCAACGAATACTATCTGGCACAAGGCCAGGATCTTCGCAGTTGGTCCCCTTGGAGGACGGTTTGAAAACCATCAGAATCCAACGATTGTGGAGGTAAGATATTGCCATCGTCTTCAAACGCTCGTTGTCCGAACGTGCAAGTTCCGGTTGAGCTTCACGAGATCCACTGCCGATGCCTTGCAAGACTCAGAGGGTCCTTCCAATTCGAGACCCGATCCCACGGAGCTGATTTTGAATTACACTGTAAAGATCGTGATAACGTAAGGCTGGGACCTGTTCAGGAGAGTATTGATTGGTTTTGTCTCCTAAGTGAGTGGGGCGACTCCAGGTTTGTCAAGTTGCGCTCGACTGGTGTGCGTTTGCTTCTGCTAATCGTCGTATTTCTCCTTGTTGCTCAAGGGTGCAAACCAGCGCTGTCTCCCCCAGACACTTTCGGCGCCCTTGAGGTGCTGGGATTGAGTGGTGAATTGTTACCACGTTCTGAGGATGGGGGGGGAGGGACAATCGCAATTGATCTCTATTTGGACGTGTCAGAGTCCATGCGGGGCTTCGCCGCTGTTGACACATCAAGTTACTTACGGGTCCTCAGGCAAGTACTTGATCAAGTTACCACAGCGGACTACGACCTTAGACCTTTCTCCTTTTCGGAGAGAACTGAGTTGATTACACCTTTCAGCTGGGACCGAATCAAGAATCCCCTTTTCTACTCAGGAGCAAGCACAGATCTTCCTTCATTGCTGGAGAGTATCGCAGAAGACTCTAGCAGGACTTCTATTTCTGTCGTGGTGAGCGACTTGGTTGTTTCGATGATTAATGAAGATGAATACTCTACCGTCACAGCACTAAATGCAATACTACATAAGTGCGAAGAGACGCTACTCCTTGGTTTTAGGTCCGAATTCATAGGAACGTACTTCATCGAGACACCCCCGAAGGGGCGCATTGATAATGTCGACCTTCGATTAGAAGACAAGCATAGCGGTAGACCCTTCTTTCTTTTGATCGTGGCGAATTCGACCGAAATGCTGGAGAGATTCAGTCGCACGACGTTAGATTCCCTGGAGGTTTCCCTTCGTTACAATCCAAGAGATTATCCAGTCCTTGTAGAAAATGTAAAGCCCTACGACTGCTATGAGAACAGAGAGAACGAAATCCGGATTTTCGATGTGCCTGAGTGGAGTGTTGATGAGTCAGGCTACAGTAGATACACGGGTACCTTCGTACACCTAAACGCCTCCAATCAAGAGAAGTCAAGGCTTTGCCTACAAATGAGATTTGGTGGTGATCTAAAGATCTGGTCACTAGACGCTCTCGATTGCAGGTGTTGGCACACTCGATATGCTAGAGAGGGTATTTGGGACGCAAAACGCTCCGTCAGGATCGACCAAATGACGGTTGTAGACAGCCTGGAGAAAGGAGTCGCAATCCTCGCATACGACTTTCCTTCTCTTGAGCGAAACACTTGGGATGCGTTTCTAATCTCATTCAGGCCGGGAGAGGGCAACCTGCGATTTCCAGAGTGGGTGAGCTCATGGAGCACACGAGATGATCGAGAAAGATCAGAGCTCTCGCGAACGCTCTATCTGGAGCTCTTGATTCGAGCGATGCAGAATTCCGTTCTGGATGAGCTGAGATTTCACGATCAAGTAATCTTCTTGACGAGGAGTTAGAAGCAATGGGTAGAATTGTACTGTTTTGGCTAGGGTTGCCTCCAGACCCTACTATTCCCTACCGTCAGTGGCTTGGGTTCAAAGATATGATTGCGGGCTGGATCCTCGGAGCGGTTATTTTAATAAGCGTGGTAATCCTTATGTTTTATTGGAGGTCAGCAAGGAGGCTCAAGATCTCGAACGATAGACCGTTAGAACTCTTTCAGCCCTATCGACCTCTGTTGTGGCTCTGGCTGTCAGGGATACCCATCATGCTTATCGGGATATTGTTCTGCTACTACTATACTGACTATTTCGGAGCAAGTGTTATTGTAATTGGGTATGGAATCGTGGCGGGTTTGTGGGCGGGGCTCCTAACTTTTATGCTTTCTTATACTCTTCTCACACTTCCTGTCTTGGGAATCACTCCTGCTAAGTTCAAGTATCGGCCACTGTGGCTAGTGTACAGGCACCGTGGCCGCAGAGTGCTATCGTCATCTAACTGAGGAAGCGAATTGATGAACACGATAATCTGTGCGGGAGGCTCTGGCTCGCGTGTTCTTGAGTCGATTATCCATCTATGCGCATCTGGTCTGGGGCCGGACGAGATGCGGGTATTTATCGTTGATCCAGATAAATCAAACGGAAATGGCACCCACACTTCCGGACTACTTGCGGCCTATCTGGAAACTCAGAAAGCAGTTGAGAGATCGGATACTGCCCTTGGGCTGTTTCATACGAAGTTTGATCTATTATACGGAGAGAAAGAGCGTGGGGGAGGCCTGCGAGTGTGGTCACCGGTCCCGGCTGGTAAGACTCTAGGGGACATACTCAACTTTAACAACCTTCGGGGCACGGATGCGGACGTCGCGAGGCTTTTGTTCACGGAAGAGGAACTAACGACTGGTCTTGATCATGGGTTTCTTGGACGCCCGGCGATAGGGGCTGCAGCAATGTCTTTGCTCTCCACCAAGCAAGATGAAGAACCTTGGCCTGCTCTCACTGCCCGTATCAAGAGTGATCTTAACCATCCAGAAGGTTCGAGGGTTCTGATTATCGGCTCCGTGTTCGGGGGCACAGGCGCATCCTCGATTCACCCACTGGTGCGTTTCCTTAAGACTATCCCTGAAATAAACGCAGAGCGTCTTAAGATCGCTGTTGTCGCGCTAGTTCCTTACTTCGAATTCGTATCAGGTAATGTTGATCAGGAGGAATCGAGGGAAGAGAGAATCTCAGCCCGTTCCGAGCGCTTTTTAGTCAAGACTAAAGCCGCAGTGAGGTTCTATGAGCATTTGAAGTCGAATCAAGATTGGGATTTCGAGGGTATGTACTGGATTGGTAACAGCGAGAACCGCCGAGTGCGTCGTGCTTCTGGAGGGTCTCAACAAAAGAACCCGGCGCATCCGGTTGAACTTATGGCGGCGCTGGCTTCTCTAGAATACTTTGATGACCCTAAGATCAGGAAGCTATGTCACTATTGCGGGCCTGCCCAAGGAGAGGCCATAGACCAGCCGAACGAGGTGCGCTGGACAGATTTGCCGATGAGACCCTCTGGGCGCAAGCGCATCGAACACGCAATTAGGTGTTTCTTCCTTGCGAGTTTTACTCATCTAGCCTATTTCCGGGATTTGCTCGATGAAGAATCCGTACTGGATGACCGCCCCTACTGTATCCCGTGGTATTTAGACAAGTTTGCCCTGAAGAAAGACTGGCTGACAGACTCGAAGAATCGTGCGGATTTGAACAAGTACGAATCGTATCTGAAGAGTTTCTATTTCCCCTGGTGGATTGATCTTCATCGTGAACGTGAGACGAAGCTCCTTCGTAGGGATACTTTTATGGAGGGTCCAAGTGATGAAGCAAGGAGAAATCTGAGGCTTGGGTATCTAGCAGACCTCTTCTATGACAATCGAGGTGCCGAAAAAGATCCCTACGCCATTGACCGGTTCTTTGATGCGATGGTCAAGGTTTCTTCAAAGAAGGGAGCGGGATTTCAGGATGGGGTTGGAGCATATGTGTCGTTACTCTTGAGAGCGGCACAGAGATATATTGACCCTAAGGAAAAGTAGAAGAGGACGGAGTGAGTTATGCAACGTTTCTTTCTTAGTGGGATTGATCCGGATAACCAGAATCTGACGCCTCCTGCGGAGGGCGTTTGGAATGGCCATGAAAGCTTTTTGACTGATTATGCTCAAGCAATCCATTTGGAGGGTAGGCTTGAGGACCTCAGATTAGCACACAGCGTTCCTTCCGCTTTTGCGCAACCGATTCAGTTCTACTACGGCTTGAGAGATAAGGACAGCCCTGTTCATTCCGCAACGGTGTCTGAATGGAGGGGTTTACTTGCAATGTTCGCCTTGGGCCAACTGATGAATATAGTCTTAGAGGCAAAAGAGTTTAAGCTTGAAGATACTGGACAGAAAGAAACAAACTTTCACCTCATGACTATCCTCAGAAACCAATTGCCAAAGATATCGAAGGATTGGTCAAAGTGGTGGCTGTTGTACTGTGAAGGAGACCTCATAGGAGCGACCTCTCCTTGGACGATTGTCTATACGCCTGCAGATTACCGATGCCCGGCGCGCATACCATGGAGAGATACTCAGACTGGGAAGTTTGCTGATCCAATGCACTACTACAAGATGAAAGAGGATGGCTTCATTGAGCTTGCTCTAGTTCACCGGTGGGTTTCGCTTGTACTGGATGCGCACGGCTGGGACATGCAACCTCATTTGAAGGAGCAGACCGGATTCCTGAGAAGGGAACTAGCACACTGGAAGACAGATCTCGATGACTATCTTCAAGGCTTTCGTGGAGAACAGGTCCTTTCCGATATCAGGCAATTAACAATACGGAAGTCCGACGCGATTGTGGTTGCCGCGCCCCATCGGAATTTCCTGGCACCTCTTGAGGTGAGGGAGATCAGAATGCCGGGTGGCCTATGGTTGGCGACCAACCCTGATAAACGACAGGCGATCGTTCTCTCTCAAGCAGATGATCTTAGTGGAAGGCGAGTGTTGGGTCCAGTGTTTGCAGACGAGATCGATTTCGATTCCTTGACCGAAGCGAGCGGAAGTGAATTCGTTACAAGAACGGGAGTCAGGATCAATGAACACTACTTAGTTCCAGAGCGCCACCTTTTACCAAGAAGGCTTCTTCAGCTTGAGTCGTCTGGGTCTGCCTTTGGCGTGAATAGAAAGTACTCTCTGCCTCTGACGTGTTCCATATTCGACTATTATACCTACGATGAGGTCAAAGAGCTGGACATTCGCGTACAGGAGGTTGGAGAAGACGTGGTTCTAGCAACCCTGAGACTGCCTCTCCGAGTTGGTGGTTCGATAGATGTTAAGAGGAAATACGAGAGAGGCAAAGAACTACTTGGGGTAGAGACTGTTCCTGCCCTAGCAATTTGGCCTGACTTTGAGGACCCTGATTGGGAGGAGTACCGTCTGTTTCTGAACAACGTGGGCTCGGCATCGGTAGCCGCAAGAGCAGTCGTTCAGGACTCGAAGAAGGGATATCAGACATTGGAGTGCTCTCCAGCCAGGGAAGAAGGCCTTTTCACTTGGATCACTCCTGATACTCCCTTGGGCTTCGAGCTGCTTGCAAAAGATCAAGGGGACTCCAGCATGATTGAGGCCGGTCTAATTTTACGGGATAGCATTAAGCACCCGAAGATGACTGAAGCCGGACGAAACTTAACAATCGGCGTTGACTTTGGAACGTCAAACACTGCGGTTATGGCGCGAGATGAGAGTCTTCGGGTTGTTGATGTTGAACTTGGGGGCCGGACCTTGATGCTGACCAAAACTGCGCAATTGTTAGCTCGGGAGCTTACTTGGTTCTTCCCAATGGAGAGGGTTCGACCTCCATTCGCCACGCTTGCTGGACGGACAAGGGCAAGATTGGTTGGGGCCGACCACCGGGGCAGTGAAGATGTTGGCGCAGTGCTCCACGGCGCGGAAACATATATTGTATCTCAGAAGCCTGGCGGGATCATAACAAAAATCAAGTGGGGTACTGGTGGTCAATCATATAGTGATAAGGAGCTAAGGGGCTATTTGGAATCTCTGCGACTGCAAATTCTAGCTGAAGCGAAATATATGGGAGTTGCAACACTTAAGATCCGATGGTCTTATCCTCTTTCTCTGAGCGTTCAAGCTCGACAATCAATGAAGGACTTCTGGGAGGCCACAAGAAAACGTTTGCCTAAGGGAATGGAAGTAGGCGAAGTAGTTGGCGTTTCTGAATCTGCAGCCCTAGCCCGCTGTCTCGGCATCGAGTATAGCAATATCCTTCCGGTTACCGCCCGGGCTTTGTCAATTGCCATCGATATCGGTGGTGGCTCGGCCGATTTTGGATTTTGGACTGAGGGCAGGCTTCTTGGAGGAAGCTCGATGAAGCTGGCTGGAAATGACATTCTTGGTCCCATGATCAAGAGTAAGCCTTCGTTCTCGGAGAAGCTGTTGGAGATTGTGGTCCCACGTACGCCAATACCCGCGCTTGTCGATGCATTTCGCAGCAGAGAAAAGAGCCTGACACTCTGCAATCTGCTTCTGACTTCTAGGATGCGGAGTCGGCAAAGAGGGGAGGATGTAAGGTTGCGGGATATGAACTTGGTAGGGGCAGAAGTCACCGGAGGGGGGCAATGCAAAGCCGAGGACCCGTGGAAGACAGCTCGAAGCCTGATCTATTTATACGGAATGGGTCTTGCCTTCTACACAGGGTTGCACGCAAGGAAGTACATTAAGGAGAATGATTTGAAGGAAACTCATGTCTACTTCGGTGGACTTGGCTCTCTTCTTTTCAACTGGCTCGGAAACCCTGAATTAGTTCAAGAGATACTCAGTCACGCTCTTAGGAAGGGAATCGCGGTGAGTGATGAGGTTCGAGGAGATGTATTATTGAAACTCTATGGCCCAGGATGTGGAAAGGAGCATGGCCTGGGTCCGAAGATGGAAGTTGCGACGGGTCTCCTCGCCCGAGAGCTACAAGGCGAACCCAATTCATGGAAGCTGACCGAGGGTTGTGATGCGTTAGAGATAAGGGCAATCCTATGTGAAGTAGGTTGGGTCGATGGTCATGGTGAGGTTATACAATGGGATAGAGAGATTACTCCAGCTGAGCTTCTCGAGTATCAGATACCCCAAAACCTCGAAAGTTGTTATATTGCTGGATTCATGTCCCTCGCTACTGAATTTATTGACCAACTCGGTCTTGATGAGCGATTGCATGAGTTGCTTGGCTCTTCCCTTTCAACAGCTGAGATCGAACACACGATTAGGGTTAAGACCAGGGCTTCGGTTGTGGAAGCCATGGCACCCAGGACCATTGAGCATATGAAGACTCAACCCGTGTTTGGATACGAGCTGGGCTTTCTTCTTAAGGAATATGAGGATCGTTTCATGAAAGGATGACGTATTTTCGTAACCGAAAAGCTCTTATCATGAAGAAATGGTACGCTAGTTTAAGTTCCCCAGTGGCACACCAACGCCACTGGCGTATGAATATGTTCGCTTTTATTCTCTGCACTATACTGACCTATAATGACATACCGCTTTCTGTCGAAGCGAGATCGGTGGATCCGGAAAAAATCACTATTGAGGATCATCCAAGGCAGGGTAAGACAACAATACATAGCACGAGTGGCTGGCTGAAAATCAGAATCGAGGATGTGTTCGACGACGTCGCGCGAGCTGGATGGGCAACGATCAGGCCACAGGCAGAGCTCAAGGATAGTGAAGGTTCCATAGAGGGAGGGGATGGATGGGTCGGCATATGCAAAGTGCCGTACAGATACACGAATGGTGTGCTAGAAACTCTTCAACCCTATTTCCGCGGTAATCGCAAACTAAGGATTACGAATCTCTCAATGATGCTTTCGGGAGAGGATGATCGACAGTATGAACTTGGCTGTGATTTGAGTAGATTCTCGAACGAAAGCAACGAGATTTGGGAACAGAGGCTTGGGGAATCTGTTCTTTGCTCAAGACAAAAAATTGCAAGAGTAGTCATTAGATCCTACCCAAGAAGACCGAGCGATAGCCTGCAGGTAGAACTTGGACGTGATATTTGCCCCGTAGATGGGGGAGACGTCGTCGTCTTGGTAAGAGAGCATGGTCAGGGGGCACGAGTTAAAAGCGGTTGGTTAGAGGTGGTGACAGTGAATGGTAGTGCATGGGTGATGGTCCCTTTCGAGCGAGATGAGAAGACCAGAACCTTGATTGAGCGATTGGAGGTCTGGACAAAAACCAATTCGGGTCAGTGGAGGTGCCATACATTTGACAGTGAGATAGAGATAGGAACAGTCGAGAAGGCGAAGCTCTCTAATCTCACCTGGAATAGCAAGGAGGTTTGTGGAAATCGAATTGTCCTGCCGGGAGATCATCAACAAGATGGCGACTTTACCGTTTATGTAGCGTCGGGGAATGTAGATGGGAGGCCCGAGTGGAAGTACAAAGGCGACGCAAAAGTTGAGAGAGGTGAACTTAGTCTAGCTGACAATTGGCTTCGGGAGCCGCACGAGACGGAGATAGTCAGACTGAGACTGGTCCAATCCGGTGCATTAGCCAGGACGTACGAGTACGATTTCAGCATTTCTTCAGCCAACGCCGAGAAGCCGTCGATCGGACATAGGTTCCTTAAGGGATTGGGCTTTGTTCGTGGCGGGGTGGCAGGCTTTCTAGGACTTGTAGTTTTCATATGGTTCATTCGGCGATGGAGCGGGAGGCATCCGCAAGTGATGTGGAATGAGCACCTTACAAATCGCGATGGCGTAATCCGGATTCCCTTCTCTTGCAGCAGGAGGCTGTTGACGTGCCAACTTCGTGCGGATCAAACAGTTCACCTTAGGTTGAAAGCCAAGGATAAATCCAATGTAAAGGTGTTTATGCTTCGTGCCGAAACATGGATTGATCTCGCTGTTAGGAGAGGGGAGGCGGTTGGGCAAAAAAGCAAGAATCTGTTCAAGGTGTCCAGACGTCAGGAGGATGTCTGGATATTCATCCGACCTGAAACAACACAACCCTTTCGAGAGACGGTCACATTTCAGCTTCTCAAATCTAATCAACAAGAGATTGGACATGTAGAAATCCATTTGGAGTGCATTGGGGAACAAACTACGAAGAGTTGTATGGCTATATCTCCGCCAGAAGAGAGGTTCCGGTTGGGAAAGCTAGATGACAGAAGGGAGGATGGAGTCCGCTCGATAGAGCAACAGGAGCCATCACCTAGACTCCCAGGGCCTGCTACTTTAGTTGATCGATCCATCATTAGACTTCTACATGTTGTGAACAATTGGTGGACCTCGTCTCCAGATCCAACTCTCAAGGTTCTCAAGAAAGAACTGGTCGCTAGTAGTGTGAAAGTGGAGTTCCGTAAGCTCGGGGATATAGCAGAGAATCTTGAGAGTCTCGAACGTAGGCCGTTTCAGTTTATCAGAGATGAGAAAGATGAAGGTGAATGGATATTCCTCAAGCAAAGAGAGTCAAACACATACTACGCAATACCATACCACCCGTTTCATGGAAAGCTTGAGCATTCACCAATCATATTGCAGAATATGTTCGAGGGTTTGGCCGACGTATGCGTTCCATTCAGATTTAATCGAATTGAAACTCCGTGCCTCTTGCGCTGCGTGGATGAAGCGAGAGAACGTTTCGAGGTAGTGAGGCGGGGGCATATTCGTGTGCTTTCTGCTGGGATGAAAGAAGACCACAGCGCAGTGAAAGAGGAGACGCTGTTACGAGTGTCGGTGGGGGAAAAGGAGCCAAAACCTGAGAAGGTTAGACAGGTTAGGGATGATCTGGATAGTGTACTCAGTGCATTGCATACAAGGCTTACTCGGGTTGAATCAACTTTGAATCGTATCGAGTTGCTTTTTGAGGAAAACCAGAGAACGGTTGGCGGGGTGTCCCAGAGATTGATGGATCGGTTCGAGCAACTCCGGGAGGGTATTGCCGCGAAAACCAATGAGAGTACGATGATGCATGTTGAGGAACGTATCGCGAGGCGACTTGACAAGGTAGAGCAAGGAATCGAGCAAGCTGTGAAAGAGGCCCTTGGGGAAGGCTACGCCAGGGAATTGAGCCAACGATTTACGGCCCTTGAACAAAGAGCGGTGGAGGAGTTACGAGAGTCCTTGGGAAGAGTTTTAGCTAGCCTCGAAAGCAGCTCTCAGTTGACGGGGTCGAGCCGAGCGTTCGAGGGGGGCCATGGGGCGCAATCCGCTGGAATCGTGCAAGAGGTACGGGATGTGCAGGAGAAGCGGCCGGACTCCTCTATGTCAAAGATGGCGACGACGACGTTGGCACCAGAGGTGCTGAGTCTACTCAATGAACGTCTAGCTGAGAGTTACAACGCATTGAATCCAAAGGAAATGGCCGAGACTTCTCATAAGGGATATGTCTGGCGACTTTTATGCGGTTTGCAGTCTTGGGAGAAGGTCATAAGCACAAAAGCGAAAGACCTGAGAATAGAAATAGTGCATCTAAGGCTGGACGCGCAATCTGTCACACTCCATTCAGGCAACGTAGAGAAACATAACGGTACCAGCATTGACTGCAAGGAGTGCCGTTTGTCTGACACGCAGAGTCATCAGTTTCTTTTGGCAGTATATGCCTCAGATGTCTCCTGCCACATCTTTCTACCTCTCGGTCCATTTGACAGAGGTAACTTTGCTCGTGCATATAACCTATTGGTCGAGAATCCCCCGGAGAGAGCGGAAATTATCGCGTGTACGCCTGCCTGGCTCACTCGACAGACAGTAGACCAGCCGTGGGCGGTCAGGACCAAGATGCACGTCACGACGACACAACTATGAGTGTGAGTTCATCTTGGCTATTAACCAATGAATCAAGGCTCCGGAAACGATTCCGATTCGTAACTTCTTGCAAACGGATCCTCCTGCTCGCCATAAGCTGCTGGTTCCTTCTTTCGAACATTCATTGTACGAGGATAAGGAAAATCGACTTCGAAATTAGGTGGGATGTGAAGGTGGAGGCAATTCAGGAGGGCACGATGATTACCTATAAGGGGGAGCGAGTCGGACATGTCAGAGGAGCGGTCAGTATTGGGGGAAAGACAAGGGCAATCTGTCGGATCCTTCCATCGGCTGGGGATGAGATCCTGAGCAGCGCAGTTGGTGTGTTTATCCTTGGTGAGGAGAATGTTCCGGGGTTCATAGAGCTAAGGGTGGATGGGGGAGAAGCAAGGGCGATTGCAACCGGAGATATGCTACACGGAGAGATTGAGGAGAGTAGTACGTCATCCAGAAAAATAGACAGAGGAGTAGGAGAAGCAGTTCGGTCACTTTCCTGGTACTTTGTTAGGATTGCGGCCGGGGGATTGGTAGCGGCCCTCCTCTTCTGGAAGATTAGGATTGTAGCAATTATCCTGATCACCGCACTCGGCTTCATCGAGGGAGGCCCCAGAATCTTTCTGTTAGCCAATCGATTAGGTGTTCAGGATGGTTTTGGTATAGAAGGGGCTTCCTATATCTTGGGAGCGTTGGTTGGTCTTACTCTTGGGTGGATTGCGGGATTGGTCTTGCCGTTGCTGCTTCGGATGCTCTCTGAAAGAAAGTAATATTTTGAGCGTGAGCATGGAATCTGAGGGTTCAAGTCGGGGTTTTGGATCAAGGAAGCTGATGGCCGGGATGGGCGCCCCTCAGGAATTGTAGAAATAACCCCCTCGCGGAGCTTGATTTAAGCGTCCGGAGGGGGTTTTCTCCTTCTTCAGTAAGATATCGCCCAGCCCCACAAGCCGAATTTGGGAAATTCTTCGGTTACCTGATGATTCACAAGGAATTACAAGAGATCTGACGGAAGAATTATGGTGCCGGGATTCTTAATCGCTTCATAGAGAGCCTTCCTCAAGTACGCTTTCGGATCCACACCACA
>JAHJDP010000002.1 GCA_018831195.1 Candidatus Eisenbacteria bacterium
AGACAAGAGATAACATTTTGACGCTGGAGGCGAGATAAGGGTGAGGTATGTCCTTTTCAGGGACAGTCTGTTCAAATGGATGTTGAACATAATGAAAGAGTCCAATTCGGAAAAGATAAAGCATAATGCGCTTGTTTTGGGCCTAGATCCAGAACGGTCATCCCTGTTCTAACGTATGGTTTAAGCAATTTCTTCGGATTTTGTAGCCATCTTCGGATCCGGTTGTCCAATCCTCCCGCTCTTTCAACCGGGCATACGTGATGGTTCTTTTCACTCATTCTCGATCTCTCTTTCCGCTTCGATGCCGTGAATAAAGAGGCGTTCGCAGCCGCTTGGTCAAAATAAAATCGCCGCCGAGTAATGGTTATTTATTCTTCCTGTGCTTCATTGCGTTTTTGCAAAACGCTCCAAACTGCTTGTCCTTTCTCCGCCGTTCCATATAAGACATCTTATGGTAATTCGATTCCTTCAATAGTTTCAGATAACTTCGGTGGCGCTCTTCGCTGATATCTCCATTCTCAACAGCTTTAAGAATCGCGCATCCCGCCTCGATCGTATGTGTGCAGTCTCTAAATCGGCAGCCGTCCGACAATTCCCGAATGTCCGAGAAACTCTCATCGACTCCGTCTCCGGCGTCCATTATGGCGAGCTCTCTCATTCCGGGATTATCAATTATCATGGCGCCGTTATCGAGCATGATCAGTTGGCGCCGTACTGTCGTGTGTCTTCCCCTGCCATCCTTTTCGCGAACCGGGTAGGTCTCAAACTGTTCGCCGCCCAGCAGATGATTCAACAGCGTTGTCTTGCCAACGCCGGAGGATCCCAAGAGGCAATAGGTTTTCCCTTTTTCCAGCGTTTGGCGGATTAGATTCAATCCGGCGCCTGTCGTATTGCTGAATGTTATGACTCTATTTTGAATACCAGAATCCCGAATCTCTTCAATCTTCCGCTCCAACTCCTGAGGATTATTTAAATCACTCTTACTCAGAAGAATGACCGGCTCAATCCGCTCCTGATTCGCTATCACCAAATAGCGATCGAGTCTCCGTAAATTGAAATTGGTGTCACAAGATTGAACGATAAAGGCCACATCGAGATTAGAGGCTATGATCTGAAAAGAGATATCCCTACCGGCGGCTTTCCTTTTTAGAGTGGATTTTCGAGGGAGCAGATTTTGAATAATGGCCATCGTGCCGTCATTATGATACTGAACCAAAACCCAGTCTCCCACACACGGCCATTCCAAACTCGATTCGGTTGAAAACATAAGCTTGCCGGCCAGTTGAGCTGGGATCTCATTCATTTCATCCCGCACCAGATATCGTTCCCGGTCGACCGTCGTGACACGGGCAAGCTTAAACTCCGTGGTTTTCAGCTCTTCCCAGCGCTCCTGAAACCAGCTGTCGAAACCAAGCTTCCCAAGATCCATCATCCACTCCCCAGTTTAAGGCAAAGATTCCTTCTTATTATAGTATTTGACGGCAAAAAATTTCAGGAAAAGCGAAGTGACCCGGAAAAATTATCGGGGGGTATTTGAATTCGCATTTAATCCCCGCTCAACAAAATGCCGTTCCAGTGTCGTTTTTCTACTGGTTCGGATTCCCCGTCTCAGCAAATCTCTTCAGTCGTATTAGTTGCCCATTGAGAACGGTATCGACTATAGGGGCGATATTTTGCAGGCCTCCATCAATGTATCCACCGACACTGTACGTAAATCCCAGCCTGGTTGAATCGCCTATCGCCTCGAACATCCATGTCATACTCCCCGCAAGGCCAAAACCCTGGAGCGGGCCAAGAGCGCCTGACATGCGAAGCGTCTTGCCTGGGGAATTATAAACAACTTCGAGGTGGCGAACGCCGCCGCCATCGGGTAGCGCCTCGCAGAAACAACCACCCGGCCTTGCGTCAATAGACAGGTTTTTGGAATCGCCGGAAAAGGTATGTGCCGGATCCCACCATTCGGAGACATCCTGCACCAGATTATTATAGACACTGAGAGGAGTCCCATAGATGGGGATTTCGATTTTCAGAAAGAAGCCTGAATCCGTGCAGCTCGATACTTCCGCCACCGCCGGCGCGCAGACTGACAGAACAACGAGAATTACGAATTGGCTGAAAAGTTGCTTCATGATTCACTCCTTCTTATCATCCCCACACCCCATGAATCACCGCGGGAATGATAGAGGCAAGGCCGATGATCAACAAGATTATGTTAATGATTTTACGCAAGGCGGGCTTTGACATCCGGTTGCCGATCGGCATTCCGATACTGGCGCCCAGAAAGACAGCTGGCGTCAATAGCAGGGCAAGGAGCACGCTATGGAGGATATCCGGGCCAAAAGCTATATAGAGCAAAGCAAGCTGTACGGGGATTGAAGTGGCGAAAACAGCGAAAAGAAATCCTCTCGTCTTTTCGGCTGACCAGTTATGGGCCAGTGACCATAGGACCAAGGGTGGGCCGCCCATTCCACTCACCCCGGCCAAGATCCCACTCGAGCTGAAAGCCAAACCACCCCAAATCCAGTGAACAGATTCTACTGGTGGTTTTCGGCCGATCATTTGGATCCCCACCAGGACACACAAGATGAAGCCGACGATCATTTTAATCACCATCGGATCCCATGAAACGATACTTCTGAGAGCCAGCAAGCCTACCCCGACCATGACGGTTCGCGTCGCCGTCGCTACCAATGAGGATTTCCATGGCACCGAGGCGCGAAGCCGGCTGGCGCCCAAGACTGATTGAAGAAAGGAACAAACAGCCATCGTCGCAATCACATGGGGCAGCGGCATACCCATCCAGATAAGTAAAGGAGCCGCAAACAAAGCAAAGGCGAAGCCAACGGCGCTCTGAATGGCACTGGCCAGAAATATGACGACAGCAATGCCTAGGATATATAGAATGTTAAAATTCATGGCACCCGGCTTCTGAGTAAAGAACAAGTCCGCTTTGGTTAGACGGCGAAAATGTTTTGGCTCTCCGCACTCCTCTGCAAATAAATCCAAGCAGCCCTACTCAAGATATGCCAGGTGTCTTTCAAATGCGAAGGATTTCGCGTTATCTGATCACCAGGACCTTCTCTGATTGCGCCTGCTGGCCGACTTCAAGCCGGGCCAGATAGAGCCCCCCGGCGACAGGTCGATCATTGTCATCACGGCCATCCCAAATAATATTATGCGATCCCCGGTTCAGCTGTTGCTCTACCAAAGTTCGCACAATTCTCCCGTTGACATTATAAACTTTCAATGACACAACACTGCTATGCGGAAGAGCGAATGAATAGGCTGTTCCGGTGTGCATTGGGTTGGGTCCCACATGCAACCCCAGAACCGGATCCACGGATACATTTCTTATATCGGATGTCGGACAATCAAAGGGGCCGAGAAAGTCACATACTTTCGGAGTCGTATTGTCGTAGGCAACCTGAAGCTCGTCCATCACCGTGGACATCGGTTTATCAGATTCACTGATGCTATACGCTTCAATTTGAATGGCCAGCTTTTTGGGGAGCCCACAGACTGATATGTCTTCTTCATTGTCCAAAAAGAGAAACTCATCCATTAGATCCGGATCACCATACATAGGCCTGCCGCTCACTACTGTCAGCTTCACATCCGCAGCATCGATCTCGAGAAGGGCTTGATACGGATCCTCAGGATCACCGGGAATAACCATGAGATCGGCCTGATAACCCGTCGCCACTTGGCCTATTCGATCTTCAGCGCCCATGGCATAGGCGGCATTCCTTGTGGCAAAGAGGGCAAAATCCACGGGCTCAATCGTACTGCCCCAGAAAAGTGTGTTCAATTTGTTGCCATACTGGATTTCCTGCAGCATGTCCCGCGTGCCCGATTCGGTCCAATCCGGTGCAATTGCAACATTCACCCCGGCGAGCAGAGCGCCCGGAATGTCGGGCGATGCAGCATAAAGGAACATGTCGCTTTTGGGAGACCAGACCAGATTGGCCTCTGCTTCAGCCATGAGTTGCCATTCAGTTGGACCGTACGGGATACCATGAAGGATGGTCGTCCGCCAATCCAACATGCCCCATTGCCGCCAGGTATAAAATTCCTGTAAAGCGGCCGCATTGATACCTTCAGACAAATGGATAACAAATCGATCCCAATACTCCTCTTTCATGTCCTGCCAGTAGTTCATGTCCTCGTCAAGTGGAAATGTCTTCGTATAAATACGACTTGGAAATCTTTCTGCATTATTTATAACCATTCCCTGCTGGCCGTAAAAATCATCGCTCTCGACGTTGCAGTTTCTTCCTTGCATCATCGTTGTACCGGCACAAAGCGCTCGCACTTCGGCGACTTTGAAGACATTGCCAATTTGAGCGTTGGTGCCGCCGTAATCTATAATGGCATCAAGCTGATCTCCAAAATCAGAGTATATTGGAGTGATCCGCCACTCATATCGATCCGCAAAGGTTTGCCCGAAAGGAATATGATCCAGAACATTATAAGCTGCGTGATTATGGCCATCGATTAAGCCGGGGAAAATCAAACCACCGGTCTCAACAAGCAGCAGCTCCCTCGGTGGAGATGATGTGATGCCGATAATTCTGTCGCCCTGGATCTCAATGTATGAATCCTCGAGAATCTCGAGGGCTGGATTCATCGTCACAATATCTCCCCCTATAACAAAATGCGGTATGATATCGCCCGTTAAGTCCATGGTGTTGCGCGGCTCGAGTTTATATTGACCGGCGCTATAGTACAAAAACCCGGTCACGGAGGCCAAAGAGTCACCGATTCTGGGAAAGTACATATAGTCGTTTAGGTCATCGCAGCGAATATCGCCGCTTCCATCGTTGGCTATCCACTCGCCGGCGCCCAAAAGAGATGTCACTGTGAGATCATTGATGCTGAGAAGCACAGATTCATACTGTTCTTGGGGTGCGTCTGCCGCCCAAACAACCAAGGATCCGATGGAATTGCCGGTCGAGAGAAGGGTATAGCTGGTAATCTCCCACAGTATTGTCATGCCGCTGACCTCAATCACCGTACCGCTAATTTCCACCTCATCGCCAATCTGCGGGCCGTTGCTTTGGGAATAGACGTAGACCGCCTGCCAGGGACCGGTCCCTTCGGCGATCACATACCCGTAATAGGTAATGGCGGAGACGACACCTGAGGTTGTGATGAATTGCCCATTATAGGGGGATACCCCCGATGGATCAGTCGTGTATTGAATATCATAGACTGCAACCCCTGACACCGCTGTAACCGCAAACAAGATAAGAAGTAAGCTGATTACGGATGCTTGTGTAAATTTCATCGGCGTGGCCTCCATCTATGTGGTGTAAGAAGCAGCAATTATCTTTGTGCCTAGATCTATGACGAGAAAGCTGGTACATGCGAACCGATCAACTTCATGTACGCCCCTCAATTCCGAATTTTGATATCATAGACCCTCAGAAGAACACACCGGGATTCTACCTCAGAATATAGGCGCATGGCAAGCTCCCCGGGCGGCGGCGTCCGTCCAATACTGATATTGCCTGCCTTGCCCCCCGCCTGCTACTCTACCGACATGAATAGGGAATCGGACCATCGTGGCAAATCCTTCAGTATTCATCTCGTTATATTCTTCACGGGTTTTACATTTTTGATCTATGAGGTCAGTTGGAATCGACTACTGTCCTTGACTCTTGGAACGACCGTCACGGCATCTACAATCGTTCTCTCGTCCTTCATGGCGGGATTCGGAATAGGCGCCTATTTTTGGGGCCGCATCGCCAACGACAGGATCCAGCTCGGAAAAATCCTGTCGGCGCTGCTCACTGGGATCGGAATCACCAGCGCGCTTAATTATTTCATTTTATCCCTCGGGCTCCCCCTTCTATATTCCGCTCTTTCCCGAGGAGGGACCCCTTCGCAAATCGTCGAAATGGTAGCTTTTGCCATCGCCACGCTTTTACTTTTTGTCCCCGCCTTTTTCATGGGTGCCATCTTCCCGCTTGGCAGCAAGATTGCGGTGAAATCGGCCGTCTCGATCCCCGCCGCCTTAGGCCGATTGTACGCCTTCGAGACTCTAGGCAGCGCCCTCGGCGGATTGGTGGCGGGTTTTATCTTGTTGGGGACGCTGGGGCAAAGAAATACCTTTGTGTTTGCCATCATTATCAATCTTTCCTTGGCTATTTGGATTTTCATTACAAAAAGATTCAATCCATACGAAATGCCAACCCAAGAATCCGCCGATACCGGGCCGGCGTATTCTTCAAAAGCTAAATCCCGCGGCGTTCTCGGCCGCACGCCCATGGCCCTTAAAAGAACCGCCTTGATGGGAGCGTTTGTCTGCGGATTCGCCATACTGAGCCTTCAGATTTTGTGGTTGAGGGTCTTTCGGATCTATTTGACCAATACGAGTTACACCTTCGCCCTTGTGTCATCGCTGGCTATTCTTGGATTGTATACCGGTAGCACAATATTCAAATACATCGGTCATAAAAACGACAATTATCAGAGATCCATGTATCGCATCATACTCTTGATGAGTGCCGTCGTTCTTTTGGGTCTCATGTTTCTGATCTATCTGCCCCAGGCTCTCATGTTTCCATTTCAAACGCTCTGGGTTCATCCGCTGCTGCGCGTGCTGTTGTTGCCCTTCGTCGCAGCCATTCTCATTGTCTTTCCTCCTTCAGTTTGTTCCGGCTATGCCTTTCCGCTGGCTTGCCGCATGTATACCGGACGCGGGCAGAACATCAGCAAAGATGTTGGATTTGTGTTAATGATCAATACGATAGGGTCTGTCGTCGGACCAATTGTCGCCGCTTTTGTTCTTATCCCCGGGCTGGGCGCCGCAATATCGATCCTACTCGTCGTCTGGCTTCTGGCCGGCACGGCGCTTCTTATCTTGCACACGCAGAAATCGCCTCGCAAGCCTCGATTAGCTCTGGGTTGTCTCTATGCGGCCACCGCCCTTCTCCTTGCTGTGGTCATTGTTAAGCCGGATATTAAAATTCTTCCACCCTCCTTCTGCCGTTTTGATCACGATATCTTGTACTACCGCGAGTCGGTTGAAGGAACACTCACCGTCGGACAAGACAAGGGAGCCGGCCAGGCAACTAAGTACACCTTTGTGAACAACAGCGCCGTTATTGGATCAACTTACGACGCCATCAAGGTCGTTAAGATGATCGGTCATACCCCCTTTTTTCTGGGACTCGATTGCAAAAATGCTTTGGTCATCGGATTTGGCATTGGCGTAACCACCTCGGCGATCGCCTCCCATCCAGAAGTCGAATCGATTGAATGCGTAGAATTAGTGGCCGGATTGGGAGAAGCGGCCGTTTTTTATAACGACTTGAATCAAAATGTCATGGAAGACCCGAGGCTCAAGCTCGTCCACGGCGACGGCCGGCATTATCTTCAGATGACATCAAAGAAGTATGATCTGATTTCCTGCGATCCCACCCACCCCATTCTGGGTTCGGGGAATCTCTATACAAAAGACTATTTTTTGCTGTGCCTGGAGCATCTGAATCCGGGAGGGATGGTTTCCCAATATCTTCCTCTTCACAAACTGCGATTGGTGGATTTTTTAGGCATCATCAGCACATTCCACTCCGTGTTTCCAAACAGCACGGTCTGGCTCGGGCATTATCACGCAATGCTCCTGGGATCTACAGACCCGATTGAAATCGATTTTGAGACCTGGTCGGCAAACATTGAAAAGATCGACATAGATGTTCATTTTTACTCAGATCCTTACCACCTTGCCGCCAATCTTATGCTGGATGGCGCCACGATCGGGAAGCTCCCCACCCAAAACAGAATCAATACTGATGATCATTCCTATACCGAATTTTTTGCGCCCGCATGTCTTGATGCTGACAATATCAGTAGGAATTTGGCCTTCTTTATGGAGAGGCCGGCCGGACCGGTCTCCATTTTCAAGAACATTGCGGATGCGGAGAGAATGGAGCATTTTGTCCTGGGGAATCAGCTGTTAACCAAGAGTCTCTATTATCAATTAAACGGAGACAATCAGCGCAGCCTGCAGTTCTTGCGCCAGGCCTGCCGGTCGAATCCAGAGGATCAGGAGTATCCCTTCCTTATGCAACTCTACTTCAATGTTTCACAATAAAGCCAGCGGGATATCTAGTTGATCATATATCGAAGCACGTTCCATACCCCAACAGCCGCGAAAACCGTGCATAGAATAGAGAAGACGCCAAGATAACGATTTTTCAGCCAGCCACTGAGTCCGAGCATTGAAAAGAGGAAAAACAGACCCAGTATAAACGACCGCGACAAGGATATATGGGCGCCCAAGCGCCATGTTTCTGCAGACTCTTGCAGCGCTTCGGGCCCGCCCTTAACCAAAGTCTGCGCCGCAAAAGAACCCATCAATGACCACCCCAGAGCAGAAACCAGCAAACAGGCTGCCGCAGCCGTCGTCACAGCGATCGAGGCAGATAGAATGCGCCCTTTCTCTTTGTGGCCGAGAAGCAGCGCGAGAAACGTAATGGAAAATCCCGCAAGAATTGCGCTGACGTTGGCTAATTGTCCATAAAATGCATCCATCAGTTTCCCTCATCGCATCATTACGCGGCCCTTGCCCACACCTATTCTATTATTTATAGAATATAATAGACATCATTGATCTCAAGGCCTGCACGATATTTCTGTAGACGCCTTTCAAGTTTTTATCACGCTCCCACCTTCCGAAACGCATAAACTGCAAATCCCAACGTATCCCTCCCCCATTTCAGATAACTGTGTTTCTCGCGGGATATGCGTTCTTGAAGATAGGTGACATCCGGATCGTCGGCATGTTTCCGGCTATACTCATCGGCTGCATACCATTGCAGGCCCTCGTATTCATCCCAATCCTTTTCCTCGCTGACAATTGAATAGACAAGGCGCAGGCCCTTCTCCTCTGCAACACGTACATTTCCTTCGCATGTGCTGAATGTACCCGCACTGCAATCAATGGCCGCCAAATACTCTTTGGATGGATCTCGCCGCCAGTGCGGCTCCCCGATGATAACCCAGCCGTTTTGTTTAACCATGGGAATCAATGCCTCAAGCGTTCCTGCATGCCCGCCATAAATCCAGCTGGCTCCGATACACGCGGCCAAATCGAGGCTATTCGGCATGTCGGGTGAAAATTCCGCCCCATCCATTTCCAAAAATTTAATCCCTACCCCTTGGATCCTTTCGGCCAGCCTCTGCTTGGCGTCAGCCACACAGAAGGGGGAAATATCGACGCCGATACCGGTCACGCCGTATTTTTCTGCCAGACGGATGATGAACTCACCCTTGCCGCAAGCTACTTCCGCGACCAGCGCTCCAGCGGGAAGCCGAAGAAGCTCGATGAAACGGCCAAGCCGCTCCACACTCATCGGATTACAGAAAACATGTTCGCGATGGGTAATGTCATAAAACTTCCACTTTTCCATATTTCCTCCATGGTTTTTCTTGGGCCATTCTATCGCCGCAGAGTTCAAGATGTGATGATTCGCTCGAGTGTCGCTCGGTGTCGAAGCATCCAAGAGGCGCCTCTCGTCCTCCAGGTTATCCCCACAATGGGGTGGGATCTGTCGTTTCTGGGACAACATCAGGATTCATCACCTGGTCAGCGGCATCGTGCACTGCCAGTTCAATCATGATATCCAAAAATCCGCACCGCGCGGCGCGGGGAAGCTCAACCCGCGGGTCAACGGGGCCGGCATTCTCCCAGTCAATAAGCGCATGCGGCAGCCTTCCCCTGGCAAGAAAATTCCACGGCCCTGTATCGCAATGACCAATGACAGAATCCGGCCCGCCAATAGACCGTCCATGCCAGGGTCTCCAAATAGCATCACTGGGGATAGCAAAGGATTGGGTTGCCGTATGAAAATCCCGCAGAAACCGGCCAATCAACGGAAAGGCATCTTCTCTCCACGGTCCGGGATGGATGAACTCGCCTTCAATATAGGTGAGCGTTTCTCTACCGCGGTCATCAAACCCGGAGCCGACAACCCGCGGCGCACCCTGAAATCCCACCACCTCCAGGTGTCTTAAGAGCTTGTGGACCGTTGGAGCCCAAGATCCGGTTTCCCGATAAACAATATCTCCCCGGCGTGAAACCGCCGTGCGCCTCCCGCCGGCCAGCGGGATTTCAATCATGCCAAGCCTCCCTCGGAACAGATGCCTCAGCGAGATGGGGTTTCACTTAGCGAGCCCGCCCTCAAATGTCCCATAGGGAACGGTCACTTGCCCATCCAGACGCTCTACCTGTCCCATATCCTCCGCCCGGCCCTTGTCGTATTCCTGCCGGTAGGGGACCCCGATCTCGGGGTTCCCCGGCATGATGATGCCGGGCTGCGCTCCGTCGAGGCCTGCTTCCCACGAACCGGCGCGGTTCTCGGTGCCGTCTTCCTTAATGGCGCGCGTGTTCTCGCCAAAGTACCTAATGGATCCATCCGCACCCTGGGCATACCAATCGAGGGTGATCTCCGCAAGCCGGCCTTGCTCGTCCTCACGGCTCTCCACCACAGCGCAGGAAACACCCATCAAATCACGTGTTTGATCGGTAACAACGACTTCGACACGCTCATCTCCATCCGGCGTACTATATATATGGTCCCTGGAGTGAGCGGGAAAAATGGGTTATCCACGGTCGATGAAAATCGATTCGGATCAATCTTGGGCGCATAACTCTCTAATTTTTGATCGGTTGTATCGGTGCAGGATGACAGGAAGCCGATCATAAGTATGATAAACCCTGCGGTCAAAAGGTGCGCTTTCACAACCAGTTCCTCCTTATCAGGGCTTCACTTCCCTTAAAATCCCACCCGATCTCATTTTTATCTCATTTAGTTTCAGCGGACAACGGGCATTCTATCTATCCATTTCCTGAAATTCCAGGATTATAAAAATGTTCCGGATCCCTTTGGCGTCGCAAGGAAAACATTGCGATCATCATGTGGCGTATGCCACGCTGGGAGTGTATTAGATTGCAGGAGGCTCAACCAGAACCCCCTCGCGCCGCCTCCGATTGATCGTGGCGGAGATATTCGCCCGTTACAGGTTCTTTGCTATATAGGGATACAAATTCATGGCTCGAGAAGATGCAATTTTAAACACCCGCCATAAGGCGCTCCTCCTGAACAAGAATCCCCTGATCTACGGATCATTGGCGGAAATCGGCGCCGGCCAGGAGGTGGCGCGCCAGTTTTTTCAGGCCGGCGGCGCTTCGGGTACGATCGCCAAGACCATGTCGGCCTATGACATGGGAATGAGTGATTCGATTTACGGCGTCGACCAGACGGGAAGATATGTCTCCCTGACGCGGCTGGAAAGCATGCTCGATACCGAGTTCACGGATCTCATTAAGCGCGTCTCCGAAAACCGCTCGCCCGAATCCACTTTTTTCGCCTTTGCCGACACCGTGGCGGCCAAAGCGTATAAGTCGGATAAGGATTGCCATGGATGGATGGGGATAAAGTTTCAGTGCACCCCAGGAGCCGAACCGAGCCAGATCGCCATGCATGTGCGCTTGCTCGATAAAACAAATCGCGAACAACAAGAAGCCTTGGGCATCCTCGGCGTCAGCCTTATTCATTCATCCTTTGTTCATTCAAGAAACCCTGAAGCGCTGGTCGATGCCCTGATTGAGGATATTGACTGGGGCCGCATTGAAGTCGATTTCATACGTCTTGAGGGTTCCTGTTTCAAGGATGTCGATAATATGCAAATGAACCTACGGCTGGTCACGTCAAGTCTCGGGCCGGTCGTTATGTTCACTCCCGACAGGAAGGCCGTTGTGCCGGCTGATCTTATTTTTAGAAAAAACGTCCTCATTCTCCGCGGGAACTTCCGCCCTTTTACGAATGTCCATGCCGACATGATTCAATGCGGTATGCACACATTCGCCCAAGATCTTTCCACATCAGAAAAGAATATTGTTTGTTTCTGCGAAATGAACATGGCTCAATATTTATCAGACGGGGTTGATGAAGTTTCTGATCTTGAAGAACGCGTACTGATGCTCACCGGGAAGGGATACAATGTCATGGTCACTTCTCACTTCCGATATTTCCGTCTCAGTGAATATTTCTCTAACCATGGCAAGCGAAAGATCGGCTTCATTCTCTCGGTAGACAATATTTTATCGATTCTCGATGAAAAATATTATGAAGGCATGGAAGGCGGTCTTCTTGAGGCGATGGGTAAACTCTTCACGTCGGATTCCAAACTACTCGTTTACCC
This sequence comes from Candidatus Eisenbacteria bacterium, assembly GCA_018831195.1. NCBI lineage: Bacteria > Candidatus Eiseniibacteriota > Candidatus Eiseniibacteriota bacterium. Next base: position 12,211 of record JAHJDP010000002.1, read on the forward strand.
GAACTTGACCCCTGATGGTGAATTAGTAACGGCAGAGAATATTCTCATTCCGGATAATCAGAAATACCTTTACCGGCACCTACATTACAACAAGCGTTTGCTATCGCTGCGGCCGGACTCAAAAAACCTCGTGCCGTTCGCTGTACATCCTGAACCCCAATAATGTTTCCACCGCGGAATCGAGCCATTTCTATTTTTCCCCAAGATAGGTCGGCGGGAGTTTCTCTTCGTGCACCGTATCCCCGGTCTTCCTCACTCGGAACGCCGCGGCCCCCGGCCGGGAACTGACAATGCGGGCAAGCTTCTTGCCTATAAAATGAAGAGCGACGCCATCCTCGGCTGCCAGGCCGTCTTTCATCCGGCCCCCCTTAACCAGCCGCTTGAATGCGGGACGTCTATTTTCTTCGCTGTCATAGTGAGGACAATGGCTCCCCGCAAGGAAACCCAGGCATGGGAGAACGGTCAAACGATCTGAAATGGAGTCGGTCAATCCCTGCTCAAACCAGCAGATCGACCCGGCGCTGAGCCCGCCGAGAACCACTCCCTGGCGCCATGCCTTTCGGAGTATTTTGTCTAATCTCCATTCCTTCCACAACGCCAGCATACTTTTAGTGTTCCCCCCACCGACATAAATAGCATCCTGCGAAAGAACAAAGGACTCTATTCGCTCGGGGGGATAAAACAAGGATAGGTGGCTCGGTTGGCAGCGGTGCTTTGCAAAAGCATCATAGAATGTAACAATATAGGTGTCGGAATCACCTGATGCCGTCGGCAGAAAACAGACGCGCGGCGTGCGTTTACCCGTCTGCCGGAGGAAGTACTTATCCAAGAGTGGGTTTTCCGGCTCCATCGAGAAGCCCCCTCCGCCCATGGCTATGATTTGCGGCTTTTTCATGACATGTTTCGTACCTTTTCATCCCCTTCGGTCGCCGCCGAATTGCGGCTCACTGCCGGCATGGGTTCGGCCACATAGACAACAAAATCCTGCCCCAAAAATGAGTACTCTGTTGTTTCAACCGCATCCAGCTCCTCTTCAATCACATCCCGGTGGACTGCGTTGCGGTAAATGATCCATGTTTTCCTGCCCTGTCTTTCAAGAGAAGCCATGAGATTCCGCATAACCTGTCTTAGAACATAAGCATCAAAGGGATTAAACATGTAGAGAACATCTTCGTCGTCTTCAATTTTGTAATCATAGGCATCGGATTCATAAATCGTGAATTTTGTGTCCACGTTGGCTCTGTCTTTGTAGATGGAACAATTTCTTCTGGCAATATCACATAATACCGGCGAGATCTCCACGCCTTTGGCCTCTGCAAATCCGAATTCAGATGCAATGAGAAGGACTTTCCCTTTGCCGCTTCCCAGGTCAACAAGGGTCTTCCCCGCAGGGATATTCATTCTTCTCAACAACCTCCTCAGAGCGGCCGCATGCGTCGGTTGATAGAGCTCGGCGTGTTTCTTTTTTTCATCGTCTATTCCCAGGTCATCCAATTCCAACCAGGAATATGTCTCCGTTCCGCGTTTTCTATCAAAAAAGTAATCTATACAATGAGACAGAGAATTGACAAGGGTTCCCAAAAGCCCCCTTCTCTTCACCGATCGCAAAAATCTTTTAATATTTAATCGTTTCATTCTTGTATCCATCTATTTCGCGATGGATTGAACCCGGCAGCAAAAGCAAAGGCCGCCTCCCTGCGGCCCTCGCCTCTTGTGTACAACTTTACCTTGGCCAGCCCATTGCCCAATAACATCTGCTCGATGACTTCCGCTTGATTACTTCTGCTTGAGCAGATCTCTGATCTCTGTTAGGAGGACCTCCTCCTTCGGGGGCGCCGGTGGCGCTTTGGGCGCTTCTTCTTCTTTTTTCTTCAGCGAGTTCATGGCCTTGATGACCATGAAAATCGCGAAAGCGACAATGATGAAGTCCACTATGGTTTGGATGAATTTGCCGTAGTTCAGTGTCACGGCAGCCGCTTCCGCTGTGGCCCCTTTCAGCGTTATCACCAGGGCAGTAAAGTTAACATTTCCGAGAAGCAAACCGATCGGCGGCATAATGAGATCCGCCACCAATGACGAGACAATCTTTCCAAAAGCCCCGCCGATGACAATGCCGACCGCCATGTCGATAACATTGCCGCGCATCGCAAATGTCTTGAATTCTTTCATCATACCCATAGACACATCCTCCGTTGGTTTGGCTTTGGTCAAGCGACCCTGGGCCCATCCAAAACAGCCCCGGTCGATCAAAACTATAATAGGCTATCTTTCCAAGGGATGCCAGAATTGCTATAGGATGGACCGGCAGAACAAGTTAACGTTTGTTCTTCCAGCGGCTCTCCCTTCGTTCCGGCGACACGAATGGCCTCATTGCACCAAACCAAATCGAGGTCTGATGCCCAGATCCAGAACAACAACGCGATCAAAGAAGAGGGCATTCCCGATCAGCCCGTTCGCCGGGAAGGGCCAATTTGAAAAGAGATCAGGTTGTTCCTTTATGTAGAAGACGTTGGGATCCTCAATCCTGGCAGAACCTATGACCAAGGCTCCAAGAGCGGGGGCGCCCAAGATCGTCATCGCCCGGCCCCACGAGCCGACAATCCACTCGGTTTCAGCCTGCTCGGGTCCGGCGCACTCCGTCAGCGTTTTCCATCGATCGAAATCGACAATCAGGCCGAAGGCGCTGGATCCGGTATCAAAGAGGAGTCCATCCAATCCCTTGCCATTCAGAGTAATATTTAGGAAGAGTTTCGCATCACGCAGCTCGGCGGGTGTCCAGGTTGTCCGTTGCCATAGCCAGACCGGGGCCTGACCATGTTTCATCAGGATTATCCTGTTCCCGGGAAAATCGATTATCACAAGCTGGCCGGCCAGCAGGTCCAACCCAATCGATCCGCCTAGTTTATCCGGATCGCCGTGATCTTCACGGGTGCGCACCCACACGGGGCCGAGGTCCATGCCACCGATCTCCATTCTTGGCACATGAACCATTCCGTCGCACGTTTCCCATCCACGTTTCGCTGGAATGTTTCCATAGAGAAGGGTCACATCAAGACCGGTATCCACCTGAAACCTACAGGTGTCCCCATCAAGCTTCACAGGAACCTTCATGGCGGCGCGGTCGGAGACGCCTTCTTTTGCGACCCACTCGATGGGGCTGGATGGCGTCTGTCCGAATAACGAATCGAGTTGCGAGCGCAGATCCGGGGGCGGTTCGGCTTCAACCGGCCGCGGCAGGAACAGGGCGCAAACCAACAAACATTGAAGGTATCTTGAACGACGCATTTTTATGCCTTCCGTATCATCTCGTCGATCTCTTTTAGTACCGGCCAGGCGCCCCTGGTTGTGTTGGATATCACGGTGACCTGCAAATCGTTGGCTCTCATTGTGCTCGATTTGAAAGAAACCCCTGCGTCGCAACCTTCGATATATTCCCTTGGCTCCTGTTCGTTCTCATGATAAATCCATATCCCGCGCCCATAGTATTTGTTTTGTCCTTCTGTCTCAGCCTTAACATTTGGTCTCACATAGAGTTCAACCATTTCTTTCGACAGGATTTTGCATCCCCAGAAGGCGTCCCACAGTTTCGCCAGATCGTACAACGTGGTGTAGGCTCCCCCGTCCGATGCGCCGACAATAGGAAGATTGAAAACGTTGGTCCGCCATCCGTCCTCTTCCTCAATATAGCCAAAAGCCGTGTTTTCAGGCAGCTTGTTCATGGCAAAATATCCGGAACGAGTCATTCCGATGGGTGTGAAGATCTCCTGCTCAACGAATTTTTGATATGTTTCCCCGCTTAACTCCTCAATAATGATCCCTAGGATTATATATCCGCCATTTGAATACGAGAATCGCCGTCCCGGCTCGAATTTCATCTCTCCCTTGGGGAATACGGCCAGATAATCTCTCGGCCCTCTCAATTCATACCACGGAACCCCGACAGAAAAGTTATTATAATCCGTGATATTTTCCTCGTCGTAGTAGTCCGGAATCCCAGATGTATGAGTTAATAAATGCTCTATGGTAATCTCGTCTGAGTACTGAGGAAAATCCAGATTGATGCACTCTTTCGCTCTAGTTGAAAAGGAAAGCTTGCCGTCTTCGATGAGCTTTCCAATGGCCAATGCGGTGAAGAATTTTGTTCCCGATGCAATGCCGAATCGGGTTTCCGGCGTATTCGCGATCCTGTTACTGCGATCGGCATAACCCGCCGCCCGCTCATAAAGAACCTTCCCGTTTCGGCGAATACCAACGACGCCGGAAAAGGCGTGTTTTTCAATGGACCTGTCGATTGCTGGTTTGAGTTCTCCCGGCTTCACGGATACCTCCTACGGCGGGAATCTTGGCATGATCCCCGTTCAATTGTCTCCAATTCCCGTCTGCTATTTTCCTATCAAACGAGGATCCCGGCAAGCTTCTTCATCGATCCCGCCGCCTGTTTTTATTTGGAACTGCCTGGAATAATGTTTACTCTACTGAATAATGCAAGAATCAAAATATCAACAGATCGCCCAAGGATCAGGCTGAATGAAGAAGCTCACCATCAGAAGCGCCCGGGAGCACAATCTCAAATCTGTGGATGTCGACATTCCGCACGATTCCCTTGTGGTCATCACGGGTGTCTCCGGTAGCGGCAAATCATCCCTTGCCTTCGATACGATATACCGCGAAGGGCAAAGGCGATATCTGAGTTCCCTCTCATCTTATGCGCGGCAATACCTAGGCAAGCTTGGCAAGCCCGATTTCGAAAGAATCGACGGATTATCGCCGGCGATTTCGCTGGATCAGAAAACCGTTGTCAGAAACCCGCGATCAACCGTCGGAACACTTTCGGGGATAACTGATATCTTAAGACTCCTCTTTTCGAGACTCGGCGATTGCGAACCCGGTACCAGCTCGAGTTCCTTCTCTTTTAATTCCCCCAAAGGCGCTTGTCCGGTCTGCAAGGGCCTCGGCGTTGAAGATAGGATCATTCCCGATCTATTGGTCTTGGACAATACAAAGACCATCCGCGAGGGCGCGCTTGTCCTAACCACCCCAACCGGATACCTTGTCTACTCCCAGGTTACTCTCGACGTCTTAAACACAGTGTGCCGGGCGCATGGCTTTAGCATTGATATTCCATGGAAGGATCTGACCGACGATCAACTCCATGTCATCCTCAACGGCTCAGACAAGATAAAGATCCCCTATGGGAAGCATCCCCTGGAATCAAGACTGAAGTGGGCCGCTTTCACCGCCAAGCCCCGCGAAGAAGGATATTACAAGGGCATCCTCCCCGTCATGGAGGATATCCTGAAGCGCGATCGGAATAATAATATCCTTCGCTTCGTTCGTTCCGTCAAATGCCGCGGCTGTGGCGGGCGGCGCCTTAATGTTGATGTCCTGAAGATCACTTGTTTCGGAAGAAATATCGCCGCCCTGTCGGCCCTGACAATTGATGAACTTCATTCCTATTTCGCACAGATAAAACTCAGCGAAAAGGAATCTCCCATCGGCCGGCCGCTCGTGGAACAGTTACTCGAAAGATCCGGCATGCTTCGCCGGCTGAGACTGGGTTACCTGACCGTCGACAGAGAATCCACGACACTCTCTGCGGGAGAGGCGCAGAGAATACGCCTGACCAGCATTGTGGGAAGCCGCTTGCAGGGGATCCTTTACATTCTCGATGAACCCTCGGTCGGCTTGCATCCGGTCGATCATCAGAGCCTACTCGAAATATTAAAGCAGTTGCGGGATAGCGGAAACACCGTCCTGGTGGTCGAACATGACGAAGAGACAATGCGCCACGCCGACTGGCTTATTGATATCGGCCCCCGCGCAGGATCCCTCGGCGGGGAAATACTCTTTGAGGGAGCGCCGAAAAATATCCCGGCAAAGATCGCCGCGTCCAAAAGCGAGACGCTTCCATATCTGCTCGGCGCCAAGCAGATCACCATACCGGATAAGGTCCGCACCGGCGCCGGTGAGATCAAGATACTTGGGGCCGGCGAATTTAACCTGAAAAACATCGATGTCCGGTTCAAAACAGCTGCTTTTAACGTCGTTACAGGGGTTTCGGGCGCCGGCAAATCGACACTGGTCAATCGAACGCTGGCCTTTAAATTAAAGGAATGCGCTGGAGAAGCGGCTGTTAAGTACCATCATATCGAAGGGCTTGAACAAATCGACAAGCTCATAGAGATCGACCAGGCGCCTATCGGCCGGACGCCCCGCAGCAATCCGGCAACCTACACAAAACTTTTCGATCTGATCCGGGATCTCTTTTCCAGGCAGAGCGCCGCGAAGGAACTGGGTTTTGATAAGGGGCGCTTTTCATTCAATGTAAAAGGTGGACGGTGCGAGAGGTGCCAAGGCGCGGGCGTGCAGCAGATTGGGATGCACTTTTTAAATGATGTCTCGGTCACCTGCGAAGAGTGTGGTGGAAAGAGGTTTGACGAAAGCACGCTGAGCGTTCTATACCGCGGCAAAAACATTCATGATGTATTGGAAATGCCCGTCGAAGAGGCCGCACGATTCTTTGTTGACGCCGAAAGGATCATGCATTATCTAGACACGCTTCTGGACGTTGGACTCGGGTATATCAAACTGGGACAACCCTCCACAACCCTTTCCGGCGGCGAAGCGCAGCGCATCAAGCTGGCGGCTCAGCTGGCAAGGCCCGCCACGGGGAGAACCCTTTATATCCTCAACGAACCCACGACCGGTCTCCATAGTGCCGATATCGTCGTCTTGCTGAAGGCCATCAATAGACTGATCGACGCGGGGAACACTGTCATCGCCATCGAGCACAACATCGATTTCATCAAGTCCGCCGATTGGGCCGTTGATCTTGGACCCGGCAGCGGCAAGGAGGGCGGGCGGGTTGTTTTCATGGGCCTGCCCATGGAAATGGCGGATTCGAAAGAGTCTCTGACCGGCAGGGCATTAAAGGAATCAGGCTCTAGGCGTCCGATTCAAGAAGGAACAGACGATGGAAAAACAGACGGCCGCGGCAGGACAGGAGCCGGCCCCAAAAAAAATATGGAGATACGGGGGGCTGCGGCTCACAACCTCCAATCGATCGATGTCGATATTCCGCATGAGAAGCTGACCGTTATAACGGGTGTTTCCGGCAGCGGCAAATCATCTCTCGCCTTTGATACGGTCTATGCTCAGTGCAGAAGAAAATTCTCGGAATCGCTCTCTACCCAGGCCAGAAGATATTTAACAAAGCTTCCAACACCGCCTGTGGAGGAGACCTTGGGACTCAACGCGGCGATAGCGATTCAACAGCAGCGCGGCCGCGACAACCCCCGTTCGATCATCGCAACGGTCACCGAGATCTATGATGTGTACCGGTTGTTGTTCTCCAGAGCGGGAATGGCCTGTGGAACCAGCACCGACTTCCCGGCCGGAGCCTTTTCGTTCAATCATCATCTGGGTTCCTGCATGGAGTGCAGAGGTCTGGGTGTGAAAATCGGCTGCTCCCCCGAAGCCCTTGTATCACACCCCGGCCGATCTCTTCTCGATGGCGCTCTGGATGGAAGCAAGACAGGAAGGTTTTATGGCGAACGCGGCGGGCGGTATCTCGCCATTTTGGAAACGGTCGGAAAAGAAAGGGGCATTGACTATACGGCTCCGTTTAATGCCCTTTCTTCCGAGGCTCTGGAAATCGCTCTCTATGGAACCGGCGCGACGGTATGGAATGTCGTCTGGAAATTTAACAGGAAGGGCCGCATAGGTGAGCACGCTTGGGATACGCCCTGGCTCGGCTTCTGTACATACGTAGAGCAGGAATACGCGCGGGTGCACGCCGATCATCGCGGTGAACAGATGTTGCCCCTCATGAAGGATATTTTATGTCCAACCTGCCAAGGCAAAAGATTGTCCCCGGAAATTCTGAAAGTTGAATTTGCCGGGAGAAATATATCCGAGCTCTGCGCGATGACTGTGACCGGTACAATTTCCTTTTTGAAAGACCTCGCGGCAGAACCGGCGGCGCATTCTGTCACCAATAGACAGATGCTCATCACGGAAGAGATTCGTCGAGAGATCGCTGAGCGGCTCGAACCTATAAATCAGGTAGGTCTTGGATATCTGACCCTTGATAGAAAAACCTCGTCCCTTTCCGGCGGGGAACTGCAGCGGCTGTTGCTGGCAACCCAGCTTCGGAGCGGCCTTTGCCGGGTCACCTATGTCCTGGATGAGCCGACGGTTGGGCTGCATGAACGCGACACACAAAAACTCCTTGGCGTATTGAAGCGTCTGCGCGATGAAGGGAACACGGTCCTGATCGTCGAGCATGACGAGCAGGTTATCCGGTCGGCTGATCACATTATAGATATGGGGCCGGGCGCCGGCTCGCTGGGAGGTCATATCGTCGCGGCGGGGGATCTCCCTTCGATCGAATCACATCCAAATTCTTTGACGGGGAGATATCTTTCCGGGAAGAAAAAAATAGGCAGGCTTGCTAAAAAGCATGCGTTGGAAGAGGGGTTCGAGATTAAGGGCGCCCATGCCAACAATCTAAAAAATATCGATGTCAAGATTCCGAAAAGCTGTGTTATCGCAATTACCGGGGTCTCTGGAAGTGGAAAATCGAGTTTGGCCTTCGATGTGATCACCGAATCGTTTATCAGAAATCGGCCTGTTAAATGCCAGGGGTACGAAGGTTTTGATCAATTCGCCCGGATCATCGGCATCGATCAAACGCCTATCGGAATCTCCCCCCTCAGCAATCCGGCAACCTATTGCGGGCTCTTCGACAAAATTAGAGAACTCTTTGCTCAAACAGAGCCCTCAAGGAATCTGGGTTATAAAAAGGGACATTTTTCATTCAATTCCAAGGGCGGTCGCTGCGAGATCTGTCGGGGCATGGGGCATCAGAAAATTGAGATGGGATTTTTATCCGATATCTGGGTCCCGTGCGAGGACTGCGGCGGGCAGCGCTATAATAGAGAGACATTAGAAATCCGTTACAGGAACAGAAATATTTTCGAGGTATTACAAACAACGATCGATGAAGCGAAGGAAATATTCTTCGACTCCCCGGGCCTGAAATTGCCGCTCGACATTCTCGATTCGGTGGGGCTTGGATATCTCACCCTTGGCCAGCCTTCGAATACCCTTTCGGGTGGCGAAGCCCAACGGCTGAAACTGGCGACGGAATTGATAAAGTCCACGGTGAGCCGATCCGCAAATAATGGCGGGGATAACATCTACATTTTCGATGAGCCGACAACAGGACTTCATTTTCAGGATGTCGACCGCCTGGTCGGGATATTCAGCGAACTTGCCGCCAAAGGACACACGGTCCTGATCGTCGAGCACAACATGGATATCATCAGAAACGCCGACTGGATTATCGACCTCGGCCCGGAAGGCGGCGATGGCGGCGGCGCGATCGTCGTTAGTGGAACTGTTGATGAAGTGATGTCGTGTGATGAATCGTGGACAGGGTGGGCCCTGAGAGAAGGATCGGTTAGACGCGGCTAATCGATATGGGATTCCTCAGAAGCTCATCCAGCCGGCTCGGAACGGCAATCGCCCGAAGGATGTTGCCGTAACTTCTGTTCGTCGTGGGCGCCACCGACTTTGCCATAACGATCGGTATGTCGCGCGTTGCCCGGAGCATAAAGGCCATCCCAAAATCGAAGGTGCTCCCTCGGCTGGATGGATCCCAGATAACATGCACCTCTTTGCAAGCGAACATTGCCTGCCGGTGTGTTGAATTCAGCGTGAGTCCGACGCCATCATCGGTCTGATCCACGTCACGCGGCGGATAGTGAACAGAAACCCCGCGCTTTTCCAACGCTTCGACATACAGATCCGCAAAACGTCGCTGTTCCTCGGTGACGTTGCGTACCGGACAGATCAAATAGATATCTTTCATCACAGCTTCCCTTCTTTCCTCGCCAATTCCAAAAACCTCTCAAGCACAGGATCCGCCGTCCCTGGTACCCAGACCATACGAATCTCCATTGGCGGCCACCCGGCATCCATCGGCAGGGTCACAATGCCCGGCACCGGCGTTCCGAGATACGACGGACAGATCGGCGTTACACCCAATCCCTCGGCGACAAGCGACAAGGCCGCATGCTTGCCGTAAACCGAATAATCCAGCAAGGGCTCGAAACCGGCCTGCCGGCAACTCCCGACGATGGCATCATAGACCCGTGGCTGCACCGGCCGCGGCGGGAGGATCAGGTTCACGTCCCTTAGGTCCTGAACGGTGATGCGCTTGCGCCGAGCCAGCGCATGATGCCGCGGCACCGCGAGGTGATAGGGCTCGGAAATCACCGGCAGGCTTTCGAGATCCGACAGATCCTGTCCGCATGTCTGAATAAAACCAACTTGAATGCCGCCCCTCTGCAGTTCCCTCAACTGTTCATTGGTGCCCATCTCATGCAGAGAGAGCCGGATATCGGGATGTCGCTCCCTGTATCCCCTTGCTAATCTTCCTATTAGGAGATCGAGCGCGATCGGGACCAATCCAATCGCCAACGTTCCCATCTCGCTCGTATCGGCCCGGCGGCACAGCGCCGCCGCCATCTCCACCCGATCCAGAATAGGCTGCGCCTCTTTGAGCAGAACCGCCCCGGCCGGTGTCAGCTTGACCGAGCGTTTCGTGCGCTCGAATAGCCGAACCTGCAGATCCTGCTCCAAGCGTTGAATCTGTAAACTCAAGGGAGGCTGGGTCATATGTAGACGCTGGGCAGCCTTCGAGAAGTGAAGCTCCTCGGCGACAGCGATGAAGTATTGGAGTTGTCTGAAGTCCATACGATTAATATGTTATCGCTATTATTTGCGTGTCAAGTAATATGAGACAGATCTTATTTGGCGACGTACAATGAGTTCATAAGGTATCTGGAAACCGGAGATGTATATGGTCAGAACTCTTTTCGTCCTGCTTTTTCTATGCGCCTCGGCCAACCTCTCCCCGGCCCAGGCCGGCGACGCCGCTCCGGCTTTCGCCGATTACGCCTCTATGCGCGCCCACTTGACGACCCTTTTCGGTGCGGCGCGCTACGCCGAAGCGGCCGCCATGTTATCGGCCCACCTCGATCGCTTCCCCGATCACTTGGAGGCCAATGCTTTCAATCTGGCGATTGTTGACATCTTGAGCGGCGATCACGACGCGGCTGTTGCCGCCCTGAATCGGGCCGCCGACGAGGGCATCTGGTTCGGCAAATACAGTATCGAAAGTGAGTATTTCGCGCCGGTGTTCGATCTACCCGCATTTAAGACCTTTCTCGCCCGCAATAACGCGATGCGGGAGTCAGCCGCACCGGGGACGATGCAATATGAAGTTGTTTTCCCCGAAAATTACGATCCCTCCAAACGTTGGCCCTTGTTTATGGCCTTTCACGGCGGTGACGGAAACATCGAAGAGTTCAGCGCCGCTTGGCACTCCCCTCGCTTGCAGCGTGAGTTTGTGCTGGCTTATGTACAATCCTCGGTAGCGAGTAACATGAAAGGATTCAGTTGGTATATACCCGGTGAGATTCGCTCCGACATTCTATCCGCATATCACCAGATCCAAGCCGGCTGCCCGATCGACCCGGAGCAGATCTACATCGGGGGATTCTCTGCCGGAGCGACCGCCACCTTCTGTATGGCTTTCGACAGCGATCTGCCGGTCAGTGGATATATCTGCTTGGGCCCTCCATACCCGCCTCAGATTCTGACGCCGGAGAATATAAAAAGCAGTGCGGATAAAAAAATGCGGGGCTGTTTCATTGTCGGTGAGAACGATCGGTTTTTTAATGACGCCGCTTCCATGGCGGCAACCCTCGATTCCCTCGGGCAGGCGATCGATATGATCATCCTGCCCGGCGTTGATCACGGCTATCCGGAAGATCTACCGGCGCGGATCGATGAGGCCCTGGGTCGTATCCTGCTGAAGAATTGATGAGCCGCTCCCTCACACCTGAACCCTATCTTCTCAAGGACACGAAGGATGCCTGGTGGTCGTTACAAACCGTTGCCTGCAGTCTGTGAGCATCCGCTTTAACATAGAGGAAACGAACGACCGCTCCCAGCACCTCGGTCATGATGCCCTTATTCCAGAAATCGACATCGAGGTGATATCCAATCATGCCCAATATTGTCGTATGTACGCATACTTGATATGCCCGATAAGGCGGTCTTGATTCCGCAAAAAAAACCCCAGGGAATATCCTCCTTTGCCAAGAACCACTCGTGCCACTAAAACAATCTGAGCAGCCGAAAACGGGCCAAAACTTTTTTGCTGGTTTATCGTTATACGTCTTCTAGAATTTCATGCAGGCTTCAACTGACAGCCAGAACAACTGTTCAGGAAAAGACCTGCGCTCCTTCATCTGCCGGGGATCCCATTCACTACCGCTGACATCATCTCCGGCGGCCAGCAATTGCCCGAATCGGACCCCCCGGAAGGCTGCGACGGCCAGGAATGCGGCGCATTCCATCTCAACGGTCAGACACCCTTCCGATCTCCGCTTCATGATCCGCTTCTTCGTTTCCCGGAAGATGGCGTCAGTTGTCCATGTCTTACCAATCTGATACTTAACACCCCGGCTCTCCAGCACCGTTTGAAGTGATTTCACCACCTCCGGCTCCACCGCAATTTCCCGGCCGGGTGTAAGATAGTGGTATGACGTGCCCTCATCTCGAACCGCACCACTTGGCACAACCACGGTGTCCTTGGCGAGGGCGGAATCCAAAACGCCGGCCGCGCCGCAGGCCATAAACTTCCGGCACCCGAAGGCAATGAGCGCCTCAAATACCGCGGCGGCCAACGGGGCGCCAAGGCCGGGGTGGGCCACCGCTACATCCTTGCCTTCATAGGTCATGCGATAGACCGGCATGGGCCCCATGGAGGTCCGAATGTCGTCTATATGTGTCAGAAGATCCGTTTTCTTTAAAGCCTTGATGACCTGGTCGTAAATGGGCATAACACAATGTTCCGGCATTCCGTCCACCGGTTTTAACATCTTGGATGGTTCAATGATCGCATCCCGGCTATCGTCAAACTCCAGAATCGGATACTCGGCGCTCATTTTCCCTCTCAAATTGGAATATGTAGAAGCGGGGGCCGAAGCCCCCACGTTGCGAGGTCATTATCATTCTTGCAGCGTCGCGTGTCGATCACAAAGGGACAACAACAGGCGTATGCGATCAGGCTCGCTTCATCACGGTCCATCAAACACGATCACGCAAGCAGGATCACTCGAGCAGGATCAACGGCCGCGTCTCGCTCCGTCCGAGTAGGTCCAGCCGGCAAAAATAGACGCCGGAAGTGACCCGGGCCCCCGCCAGATTCCGCCCATCCCAAGCAACCGAGTGAATACCGGCGGATTGCTCGGTATCGACGAGCCGCCGCACGAGCCGTCCGCCGGCATCATAGATGCTTAGGCTGACCGGCTCCCGTCCGCCCGATCCCGGTACCTGATAGGTCAGGGTCGTGGAGGACCGGAACGGGCTCGGTTGACCGGGGCTGAGGAGATGCCCGCCCCGTAATATGCCGGGTTCCTGATCCGTCGGATTCTCTACTGTCGAACTCCCGCTGCAGCCTTCCGGCCAGGCGCCGATCTGCCCGCACACCTGATTGTTCCATTCAGTACAAGGAGAGGTTTGATGTAATGTATAAGGCTCTTCCGGGTTCTGCTGCCCGCAGAAGAGGGGATCCTCGCTGATGTTGTCATCCATGCCGAGGAAGTCGGCGATCGCCCCCACCCAGTCGCCGCCGATGTTGCCGTAGAGATCACAGCAGGCCATACTCGGGACGGCCATGCTATTGGCGCAGTAAATCGCACCGCCGCTGAAGTTCGAGGCGATGATCGTGTTATCAATAACCGGGGTCGCGTATTCATAGCAGGCCAAGCCGCCGCCGGCAGTCGCCGTGTTGCCGACAAGGGTGCATGCGCTGATCAGCGGCATTGATTCCCAAAAGGTCATGGCACCGCCGGCATCGGCATCATTCCCCTCAAATGTGCACCGCAGCATATACAAATGGCAGTTGTTTCCAAAGAGGCCTCCGCCGGATGGAGCCGTGTTGAATTGGAACAGGCACTGGCTGATATCGGGAGAGGCATAGTTGCAGTAGAAGGCTCCACCGGCTTGCGAGGCTTGATTATCGTTAAACACGCAGGTATTGAAGTTTCCCGGAAACTGCCGAAGATAGCAGGCGCCACCATAAACGGCCGTGTTGTGCGACATGGTTGTGATGCCGAAATCGAAGTAGGACTGATCCCAGGCGCAGACGCCGCCGCCATATTCGGCGGCATTGCCGGTCAAGAAACACATAAACGTAGTGGCATCGGCATCCTCTGCATAGATCGCGCCGCCGCGGGCGTTCCCGGTCAGGGCGCTATTGTTCTCCAGGGTGCACCGATCGAGGGTCAGGTAGGTCGATTCCCCCGATATAAAGATCCCCCCGCCCATCGTCGCCTCATTCCCCGTGAATGTGCAGTCCGTCAGTAATATCTCGGCGCCGGTATCGCCGTACAAACCGCCCCCGCCGCTTTCGGCTTCGCCGGTGGCGCGATTGTCACGGAACTCGCAATTGGTGAGGGCGGCTGAGGCATCAAGCCCGACCCGCAGTCCCCCCCCATAACTGCAGACATTGGAGAGGAACTCGCAACCGGTGAAGGTTGGGTAAGCGTCCTCCGATTCAACGTACACAGCGCCGCCGGAACCGCCGCCGCATGTATTTGAAGAAAATTCGCAGTTCAAAAAAGTCGTCTGCCCGAAGGCGAGAACCGCGGCGCCCGCCATAATGGCGGTGTTCCCTTGGAAAGTGCAATTTGTATAGGTTGTCGGCCAATTCTGGCACAACAGGGCGCCCCCCATCATGGAACTATTCCCAACCAGCCGGCAGTCGCTGGCCCAGACGCCTGAGAACTGATCGCCCGCGATGGCGCCTCCCATCTGATCGGCGTGGTTATTGGAGAGAATGCAGTTGGCCAGCGTGGGATTGGCGCCGCCGGTGCAGCGTATGGCGCCGCCGGCCGATAATGTATATCCATTGGATATCGTCACACCCCGGATGACGCTGGTACTGTCTTCATACATTTGGAATTGAAACCCGCGGTGCGAGGAGCCATAGCTCCCTTCGCAATCGATAATACAGGCGTTGGGATTGTCCGAAGCCGAGCGCACGGTGAGCCGCTTGCCGTAAAAATCGAGATCGCGGTTCCCGTCGCCTGTATAAGTTCCGTCACCCAGTTCTACAATGCCGCCCCAGACCGCCGCATCGATCGCCGCCTGGATCGTCGCGTAATCGCCGCCGCCGCCCGCCTCTACGGAGTAGACCATCGGCCCGCAGGAGACCGGAAAGCGCCCTATCAAACCGCAGGCGCTCTGCTCAGGAGCGCACGGCGAATTTTCATGCAGGCCGAAGGGCACAACCGATCCGCAATAGAGGGGATCGGCGCAGATATTTCCCCATTGACCCAAATAGGGGGCCAGACCACCCACCCAATCACCGCCGCCGTTGCCGAAAAAGTCACAGCACTCCATATCGGCGTTCCCGCCGGTCCGCCAATAGACCGGCTGGTGGTCGCCGAAGGAGATGATCGTATGCTCCAAAAAGGCGGTACCGCTGACATCGACCAGGACCGACACGTCACGCGAGGTGCCGTTGATCGTGCATTGATTCATCCAGGTATCGCTCGTGTGGAGATAGAGGCAGGCGCCGCCATACCCGCTGTTGCCGCTGAACAGACATTCGTTCAGACTCACCCACGAGAGATTGACGGCGCAGATGACCCCGCCGCGGCCGTCATTCTGGTCGAGATTTTCGTTGCCGGCAAAGAGGCACCCCGAAAATTCCATGGCCGAGTAGTCATCCATAAAAACCGCTCCGCCGTCATATTCGGCGCGATTGTTCCAGAAGATACAGTTCTCGAAATGAGTGTAACTCATGGTCGCGGCAATCGCGCCCCCGGAGTTGGTCCCGGTTACATACCCGTTCTTGATTGTTAAACCACGGATATAGGAACCGTCGGACGCGCTGTCCAAGATAAAACCGCGATGCGGCGCGCCGGCGCTCCCCTGGCAATCGATCACGCAGAAGGCCGGATCACCACTCTGCGATTCGATGGTGATGATGAGATCACCGAGAGTGATGTCCCGGTTCCCCGCGCCGGTGAACGTACCGTCGGGGAGCTGGATGACATCCTCATTTTCCGCTCCATCCAGCGCTGCTTGAAGGGTCGGATAGTCTCCCGTCCCGTCGGGGCGCACGGTGATCACCACGGCCGCCGCCGGGGCGATCAGCCAGAGGGTGAGAGCGATGCTGAGCCAAGCAGCGACGATAGGTCCGCGGTACATAACAACCTCCTATACATTAAGACAGGATCACGGGTTGACACTCTTCGCCGGCCGGAAACCGACCTCATAGGTCTTGCTGGTGGGGGTATAATCGAATCGTATAGAGCATCGCATCCGGTTCTGGTTGTAGTACCAGGAGCCGCCATGCAGCACCTTGTAAAGTGCACTCGCCGGTCCTATCGGGTCGGTATCCGGATTGTCTCCCAGGTCGCATACGTGCCAGTCGTTGCACCACTCCATGAGATTTCCACCCATGTCATAGAGACCCAACGATGACGGGGCCACTGGATACGTTTCCACCGGCGTTGTCCAACCGATACACATTTCATAAGCGCCCCAACGGTAATTGGCGATGCTGCAGTCGGGATCATCGTCCCCCCACGGATAAGCCCTATCCCCCTCGATCTGCGTCGCATACTCCCACTCGGCATCGGTCGGTAAACGGTACCCCTGCGCTCCATACGGATCGCCCCCGTTGCATGACCAGTCCCCCGTGTGTTCATAGGCCCGCGGCAACCCCGCCTGCAGGCTCAACCAGTCGCAATAGCGGGCCGCCCCATACCAGGTCACCATCAGGACCGGGTGATCACCGGGATCGTATCCGTTGGGGTAGGCGTTTTGGGCTTCCGTTGACGGGGATTCGCGCAGGTAAAACGTTCCCTCGCCGTCGAACTGGATTTCCGACCAATCCCAACCCATCCCCAGCAGTTCCACCGTGCTTCCGTCCAGGTCGTCCCGCACCTCGTGTGAGAGGTTCACCGTGACATACCCGTTGTCATACGCCCATTGCAGCGCCTCCATGTACTCCTGGTTTGTCACCTCATGCTGCCCAAGGTAAAAGTCATGCGTCAGGGTCACCTCTCGTTCGTCAATACCGCACTGGGATTCCATATTCCCATCACCCATCCAGAAGACCCCGGCCGGCACCATGACCATCCCCGGCGGAACGACCATATCATCGTAAAAGGTCACGCTGTCGACATCCGATACCGCGTATTCATCGATCCCTGTATAGGTGTGGACCTGCATCTTCCACTCGCCGTTGACCGTTGAAATCGCAAGGACCAATACCAAGCCCAGCAGAGCCATCAATTGTATAACCATCATCCGTCGTCTCATTACTCCATCCTCCTCCCGCTGCCTGTGAATCTGTTGAATCCAATATCGCGCATTCCTGCCTGCACTCTTCAGAAGAAGTAATCTCACGGCAGCAGGATCATCCGCCGGCTCTCTTCGATCCCGGGCGCTCTCAAATTGTAAAAGTAGACGCCGCTGGGGACCGCCCGCCCGGCGCCATCCAATCCGTCCCAAGCCACGGTGTAGCGGCCGGCCTTGCTTGTTTCGCTCACAAGAGCGCGGATCAGCCGCCCGCTCACGCTGTAGATCCCCAATTCCACCTCCCCGGCCCGCGGCAGCTCATAGCTGATGCGCGTGTCGGGCGAGAAGGGGTTCGGTTGGTTTTGGAAAAGGTGAATCACATCGACCAGCGCCGCGGCATTCATGGGATCTTCTACATTTGAGGCGTCCCAAAGAAATTCGATCCGCTCGATCAACGCGAGATCGTAGTAGTTCCAAATGTCGCCGGTCACGACGGCGAAGGTCTCCTCACCTTCAAAGCCGGCCCAGTCGATGTCGCTCAGGTTGTAGGTCGCCCCCTCTCCTCCGTTCAGATAAACGGCGAGCATCGGTTCATCCGCCCGGGCTCCCGTGAGAAGCAGCAGTATGGCGAGAAGGTGGAAGGCGGCCAAAGCGATGCCTGTACCTCGCCCTTGTTTTTGTCGTTGCATGAGCACCTCCTGTACAAAAGGTTGGGATTCCTTCAGATGGGGAGAAAGGCCGGATGGGCGCCAAAAGACCCGCCGTTTCAATACCCCGCTCCCTGTCGTTTGAATAGACAGGGACGGGTGAGCGGAATCACAGAAATTGGAAAATATTTAGGCGGAATTAGAGCTGGCGGCGGTAAGGGACCGCGCTGATGCCGAAGGGGGCGCTTCCTAGGGAATCCGCAGCCGCTCCGGCGTTGAGTGCTGAAGTTCCTCTCCGCGCTGCAGGGCTCTGACCTGCCAGAGGATCGGCTCACGGCCAAAGGTCTCGCTCAACCGGGCGCCCTCCACGCTCGCGGCCGGATCGCTTCCCACCGGCAGGCGAAGTTGCACATTAAGATCAGCGTCCAGAAGAAGAACCTCATATCCGTCGGCCCCCTCCACAGGCTCCCAGCTCAGAAGAAATTGATCTTCAGAAAGCGCCCGCGGCGGATGAAGGCTCAAGGCCGCCACCCTGTCCGTCGCCGCTTCGCGGGTCACGATGGGACCGGAGATCTCGCCCAGGTGGTGATAGATCATTAGAAAACCGACGGCCACGACACAGATCGCCGCCAGACCCCAGGCCGGTCTGAAACCGGGCCGCCATAGCCGGCTTAGAAAGAGATGGAACGGTCCGGGCGCGCTCCTCCGGCGCGGGAGTTCGCCCTCACCACCCGCCGGAAGATCTCCCAACCCAAGTTTCTGATCCAAAATTTGTTGGAGCTTTGCGGCCGCAACCTGCGGCTGCGCCCCCTTGGGCACAACGCTCGGATTCTTAAAGGCCAGGACAGAGGCCAACAGGGCCTGGCAATGCGCGCATCCGGCCAGATGCGCTCGCCGCGGATCGTCATCGGGCAGATCCGCGATCTCTCCCAACTCCTCAATGCGATAGCAGTCCCGGCTCATGACTCTCTGTCTCCCTCCATGGTGCCGCGGCCCTCCGGCCGGCCGTTGCGGTTTCTGCGATCGGCCAAGGCCGCACGGAGCTTGCGGCGGGCGCGCTGGAGCACCCCGCGCGCGCCCGACACCTCTTCAATCCGCAAGATCACCGTGATCTCATCCACCGGCATGCGCTCGGTGCAGCGCAGACGGATGGCCCGTTGTTCGAGCGGATCCAATCGCTCCCGGACAAGATCCAGCAAAACCAGCTCATCGGCTTGCTCTTCGCGGAGCTGCTCGGGACCGGCATGCGGCGCCGGTAAATCCTCCAGCTCAACCTCCTCATCGCGGAGGAGGGACGGGCTTTGCACCGCATTGATACAACGGTTGCGCGTAATGGCAAAGATCCACGAAAAGAACCGTCCTTGTCCGCCGAAACTTTCCAGATGGGTATAGGCGCTCATCAAGACATCTTGGGAGAGATCCAACGCCCGTTCATGTTCATGCACGAAGCGGAAGCACCAGATGTAGACACGTTCGGCGTAGCGCCCCAGGAGTTCCGAGGCCGCCTGGCGGGACCGGACCGACTCCGGATCCTCGCGGGCGATCTGGACCAGCGCCTCATCGCTCGGCGTATCGGTTCTCTCTATCGGCATAGACAATCCTGCCAGGGTGGAATCACAGGCGATCCTCATTTGAGATCAACCTGGGGGGTGGCGGCGCGATCGGCGCCGTATCCCTATAATAATGAGGGATGCGGCCGCTATCATCAAGAGCGAAACGCCTAATAGAAAGTAAAATAACACGTTAGAACGCCGTTCCAGCTTCGCGCGCACGTCGCCGTCCCCCACCACGGTGAAGCCGGCCCAGAAAAACGGAGCGCTCCAGCGCCGATCCCGGCGCATGGCGGATTGGGCCTGCTGCAGCGCGGCGGCCACCGTTTCCCCATCCGCCAGATGCGCATAGAGATGTTGCATGAGCCGGGCGGTGGCGCGATCCCCCACCGGCCACAGCGAAGCGATCACGGCGGGAACGCCCGCGCTGAGGAAGGCGCTCGACAACCCCTGCACCCCTTCAAGGGAGAGGATCCGCCCGCCGGCGGTTTGACAGCTGGAGAGAACCGCCAGCCGCGCCGGCAGTTCCAGATTTGCAATCTGATCGGCGTGCAGATTCTCCGCTCCTTCTTCGGGATAAAACTGAATCGTGGATCGCCATGGATACTGATCATCCACCCAGGCATGCGCCGCCAGATGCAGCACCTCATCGTGGGCGATGAGATCGGCCAGGGAGACCGCAGGGGTGTCGCCGGGCAGAACGAGCGCTTTAACATGGCGGTAGCGGCGCGCCAGCTGCCGCACCTCTTGCACGCCGCCGGGAAGCGCTTCACCTTGGGCCGTTCTCGCGGCCGCAATCGCCAGGAGCGTCACCGTCTGCGGGGTTTCTTGCGGGGCTTCTTCGGCGGATGGGTGTCCGCGCTGCCGCGTGAGAAAGGTCGCCGATGGGATCCGCACGAACGCCTTTCCCGCCGCGATCCGCGGTGAGGAGATAAGCGGCGGCAAGGCCCAGAGCGGAAGGAGGTTCAGGGCGGCGTCGGGGGCGAAGAGGATGCGCGAGCTGCCGCTGACGAGATCCTCAATGCCGCATAGGATCTGCGCGCCGAGGCGGGCGCCGATATCCTCGAGAAGTTCCCTATCGGCCGGGACCCCCGAGCGCGGCGGCGCGCTGACCATTTCGTAGTAACGCCGGAGTTTCTCTTCCAACTCCGTTTCGGGCGGAAGTTGTACAACCCGGCACTCGGTACGGGTCACGGCGAAGAGATACGACCCCTCCGGACCGAGGAAGGCGTCGAGGAGCAGCTCTCCGGGCCGCAGGGTTTCATGCTGCAGCCGCTCCACCGTCGCGAGCGGCGCCGCTTCGTTTTGGTAGGTTTCCGCCAGGGCCTCTCCCGGCCCCAGCATCCGCTCCAGCAGCGTCCGCGTCTTGAACCCTTGCAGCGCATCAAAGGCGCCGCGGATGCGCTGCGCCGCCGGGGTATCGGCCGGATATTCCAGCAGCAGGGCGGCGGTCTGGTTGGAGAGCATGGCGCCATAGGAACCGCGTTGCTCGCGCCACTCCGGGTTGAGCGGCACCGCGCGATCCGCTTCCCAGAGGCCTTGCGCTGCTTGTACAAGCGCCCAAGCGCTGTCGGGGAGGCCCAGAACACGATAGATCAGCGCGGATCTGGCCAATGCGCCGACCCGGAAACGTCGCAAACCCAGGCGCTCCTCTTCCCGGTTGACCGCCAGCAGACAGTCCAAGGCCTCGTCGTATCGGCCAAGCTTGTACAATATGGCACCCATGTGGCTGTGCAAGCCGAGACTCAGTTGTATATTAGAGGCCCCTTCCACCCGCCGGGCGCCCTCTTCCAAAACAGCCAGGGCCGCCGCGCTGCTGTCCATCGCCGCGAGAGACCGGGCCAGGCCGATCCGGGCGTCGACGCTGTTCTTGGCCGGCAGAGCCTCTTCCAGCGCCAGAGAACGCCGGTAGAGTTCCGCGGCGTCGCGCTGCCGGCCCTGCAGATGACGCACCAAGGCCATCTGGTTGGTCACTTTACCCGAGAGATCTGAAAATCCCTGCTCCCGGCACTCTTGTACAAGCACCTCAAGACCGTTGAAGGCCTCTTCATAGCGACCGAGTTGGGTTTGACAGATGGCCAGATTGAGGGCCGGCGTGATCGCCGCGCGGTTGTTGCCGCTGCGGCGGTGCAGCGCTTGGGCCTGGCGGAAGTGCGTCTCGGCCGCGCCCGGATCCCCCCGCGAAAACTCCAGCGTGGCCAAATTGTTAAGGATGGCGTTCAGCATGTAGCTTTGTTCGCCCTCTTGTTCAATCTTCTCGGCGAACGCGGCCGCCTGCCGGCCGATTGTCATCGCCTCTTCGTAGGATCCCAATCGCGTGAGCGCGACAGCGAGGCCGTTGAGCGCCAAAGCGCGGCTGCCGGGGTTCCCTAATTGTACAAAGAGTTCCGACGCCGACCGGAATTCCGAGACGGCCTCCTGTGTCCGCCCTTTGTCCAAGTCCTGCCATCCCAGGCCGACGCGCGCCATACCTTGATAAAACTCATCACCGGCGGCGATGGAAAGGGCCAGCAAGCGCTCCGCGAGTTCGCGCGCTTCATTACCACGCCCCTGTGAAGCGACGGCGACGCCGAGCCAGCGCAGGATATAACAGGTGGAGGGCGTGTCGGCCGCCGCCTCGGATAGGGTCAAGGCCTCGCGCAGAAGTTCTTCCCCGCGGCGGGCCCGCCCCTTTCCGGCGCAGATTCCTCCCTCCCGCCATAACAGTTGAAGCAGAAGCAGGGAGTCGGATTCCGCCCGCGCCGATGCGATCAGAGGATCGATGGCCGCCATGACCGCATCCGAAGTGGTGACAAGGCGCAACGAGTCGACGCGGGCCAAAACCGCGGCGCGTTCAGGCGCTGTCAGGGGTAGGGCCAAAACGGCCGGGAAAAACAGGCCGATGAGTCCAACCAGCATGAGCAGCCGTCGCCCACCCCTCATCGATTAATAACCTTCGCTATCCGTCGCCTGGACCCGGCCGCGGTGTAAGCGGAACAGCACAACAACGTAAAATATCGCCAGGACAAATCCAACCGGCCACCAGCGCAGCCCGGCCAGGAGGGACTCATGGCTGGCCGCGGCGTTCCCTGCGGTCAGAGATTGCGATGGAGTATCGATCGACCGGATCATGACCGGATAAATCGAAGCCGCTGTCGCGCCGAGGTGGCCGAGCAGGAAACCGCCCGAGCTCACAAAGGCAAGCAGATCGCGCCCGGCGCGGCGGGCGAAGAAAGCGCCCGCGAGACCGGCAACGAAGAGGATCGTCGCCAACCAGGCGAGGGGCCGCGCCGCAAGCGCCGCGTAGAGATCCGGAACAAGCGCGGCGGTCGCCGCCGTTGCGGCTATCAAGAGAACGATAACCGCCGGAAAGAGGCGGCTCGCCGCCTTCAAGCTCCGCTCGCGCACAAGACCATCCGTCTTCCATGCGAGGAAGAGCGCGCCGTGATGCAGCAGGGCCGCAAGCGCCAGCACCCCGGCGAGCACGGTATACCAATCGAGGAGACCGAGTTCGCCCCGCGGTGAGAATGATTCGAAGAGGGAGAGGGCAAACCAGCCGTCCTCCTGGAACGGTACGCCTCGGATCAGGTTGCCCAGCGCGGCGCCGAAGAGGACTGGGGCGAGCGTCGACGCCGTGGCAAACGTCGCATCCCAGAAGGCGTGCCACATTCCGTCTTTAATATGCGAACGAAACTCGATCGAGATGCCGCGCAGAATCAGCACCCAGAGAATCAACATGATCGCGAGGTAAAAGCCCGATAGGCCCGAGGCAAGCACCTTGGGGAAGGCAAGCAAGAGCACGCCCCCTCCTGCCAGGAGCCAGACCTCGTTGCCATCCCAGAACGGACCGATGGCGGCGAGCACCTGGCGGCGCTCCCGGTCGTTTTTTGCGACCCAGAGATGCAGCGCGCCGGCGCCGAAATCAAATCCGTCCATCACGACATAGATCGCAACCATCACCGCGGCAAGCATGAACCAGAGCATCTCCATGATTCGATCTCCTTAGTCGTGGTGCGCCGCCGCCGATTCCGGTGCAGGGGCGCTGGTTGACAATTTCGGACCATGCCCGACTTCCCTTGCGATGAGCGAGAGGAAGAGGACACCGAGCACAAAGTAAAGCCCGGCGAAGCCGAGCGTCGTAAACAGCGTGGCGCCGGAATGGACGGTCGGCGAACCGCCTTCCGCCGTGCGCATTAGACCGTAGATCAGCCAGGGCTGGCGGCCGACCTCGGCCGTCATCCAGCCGGCGGTGTTGGCAATGAAAGGAAACGGGAAGGCCAGCGCGAGAATCCACAGCATCCACCGGGCCAAAGCCAGACGGCCGCGCCAAAGCATGAGCGTGGCAAAGCCCATGAGCGCGGCAAACAGCGTTCCCAATCCGACCATAATGTGAAAGGAGTAATAGAGGAGCTCAATGTTATCCGGCCAGTCACTTTCAGGATAGGCGGCGAGACCGTTGACATTCGCTGAAAATTTACCATAGGCGATCCAGGAGAGGACGGACGGCAGCATGATCGGGTTGTCGAGCTTGCGCTCCTCGACGTTGGGCTGGCCGATCATTGAGAGCGGCGCATGCGGACCGCTCTCGAAGCGCCCTTCCATCGCCGCCAGCGTCACCGGTTGGTACTTGGCCACCCCGCGGCCCTGCTCGTGGCCGGTTGGGAAGGCGACGAGCATAGAAGCGATGAGCCCCGCGATCACGCCCGTGCGCAAGGATATCTTCGCCGTTTCATGCGTCTCGCCCTTCAGCGTCCAATATGCCCCCACCGCGGCGACCACAAAGGCCCCCGACACAACAGAGGCGGTCTGATTGTGCAGGAATTGCAAAATCGCCCAGGGATTAAAGACAAACTGGGCGAGACTGGCGATTTGAAAAGTGCCGTCCGCTCCGATGCTGTGTCCGACGGGATGCTGCATAAAGGCGTTCGTCGCAATGATGAAATATCCCGAGAGCCAACTGCCGGCAAACAACGCGATGCTGGCCAGGTAATGAATCCTTGGACCAAAACGCCGTTCGCCCCACACAAGCACGGCGAGAAAGCTCGATTCGAGGAAGAAGGCGAAAATCCCCTCCATCGCCAATGTTTGGCCGATGACGCCCCCGGCTCTATGCGAGAAGGCCGCCCAGTTCGTGCCGAACTGAAACTCCATCGGAATGCCCGTCACAACGCCCATGGCGAAGGTAAGTCCGAAGATGCGGATCCAGAATCGCGCCGCATCGTTCCAGGCCTCACTGCCGCGGCGCAAGGCGATGCTCTTCATCACGACGATAAGGAGCGCCAATCCCATAGTTAACTGCGGAAAGATATAGTGGAACGTCAGTGTGAATCCGAACTGCAGGCGGTGCCAGAACATAGGATCACTCATAATTTACTCCTTCGGCTTCGTAAATGACCTTCCATTGGTGGAACGCCCCACCCAACAGAGCGCCGGCTGTCGCCCCGCTGTCATTGCCACTGGTCATACGAAAATTGTGCAGCCGATACTATCCGGCTCTTTATCTTTGTCTGTTTTTAAATCGGGATACCGGCGCATCGGCCACAGACCTCCCTTTTGATTTCAGTTTTCCTCCGCCCCATCATCAATCCAATCTCCCATCTCGGAGAGAAGCTCGTTATCGGGCGGCCCGCCCTTGGGCATACGTTCCCCGGATCCTCCGGCCGATGCTTGTGTTCCCAATAGTTTGTTAACAATATAGCTGCTGTCTGAACGCCCCGGTTCGACTCTGTTGAGACCGGGAACTTGCGTGCTTGGTACGCCAACGATATTCCCATAGCTCGATCCCGCGCTGAGGTTCAGGTCGGCGGCAGCGCTCTCGGCGGAATGGCATCCGGCGAGGGCGCAGCTCTGGTCCAGCTTGGGTTCAATGTCGTTGGCAAACGACCGTGCGGGTGGGGGTGGAGGATCGCAGACGGTTGAGTTTGACGATTGGGAGCAAGCTAGCGGCACGAGGAAGAGCCCCAGAGCCGGGACGGCGGCGGCGATACGGCCCAGAAGTCTGGGAACCCGATTGACAGAGGGCAGTCGAGAGAGCTTGGACCTGGCAAGGAGGGCGCGACCCTCAAGCTCCAAAGAAAGCGATGCCCACCGAACCGTATCAAGCCGGGTTCTGGCGTTAACGGCTTGCCGCAAAGCCCCCATCGCCTCTTGATCAATACGGCGCCCGGCGATAGCCAGATCGGTGATGCGCTGCATATTTTCGACGGTGGCGGAATTGACACTCTCGATCAGTGACCTGATCCGGCCCTTGAGATCTGGTGATGTCATCTCGGGGTGAAACCGCGACAGAAGACTGTGGCGAAATCCTAGATCCTGAACGCGCTGGAGTATGGAGGAACCACCGAAGTGACGATCCCAAAGAACGCTATTGAATAATTGAAAGGCCGTCTCGACCTTGTCATCCAGAATGCGATAGTCAAATCCGCGATAGTCTCCGATCGCCCGTCCCTCCTGAATCATCCTGTCTTCCAAGGTCGAACGAGCATAAAGTTCCGTGCGCGCAATGTCAAACGGACAGCGAAGCTGCCGGCGGAGAAACATCAGATTCTCCTGCAACTCCGGGATCGTCGTCCCAGGATGGAAGATGAGCAGGTTAAAGCAGGCATAAACACCAACCCGCCGCAGGATGTCCAGCGCTTCCAAGTTAACTTGGGGAGAGACCCGGCGGTTCAGAGCGGCCAACCCACTGGCGGCGTGGGCCTCAATGCCGACATAGGCGCGGACAAGTCCCTTGTTGCGTAAATAGCGAAAGAGTTCTTCTTCAACATCATCCGGGCGGCACTTGATGACGAAAGCCAGCGGCTGTCCTATCCCGCGCTCAGCCTGCTCGAGTATCTCCTCGCATCGTTTTTTTGCCTTACGCCGATCCGGATGGATAAAATCGTCGTCGTGAAATACAAAGACGCGGACCCCATGCTCGCGATGGAGTAACACCATTTCCTCGGCAACATTTCGCGGGGACCGGAAACGAAGCCGGTCTGATGGGACTTGTTTGTGCCAAGCGTGGATGGAGCAGAACGAACAAGAACCTGAACACCCACGGCTCGAAACAATCGGGGCTCGGGCATACCCAAGGGCTTTATCCGGACGGCGGCGGGCTGGAAACGGTAATGAATCCAAAGAAGCGACCTTGGTTGCGGGCAGATGCCGGATGGTGCCGTCGGAACCACGCCACGATACGCCATCCAAAGGTCCCGTGGTTGATTCATCAACCGGGCCATCAGGCGCTCTCTCCACCGATCCGCCCATCAATTCGTCTATTGATCCGGACGATAGAGTGTGGAATTCCAGTTTGTTCAGAAGGTTGACAATCCGGAGCTCCCCATCGTGATGAATGATGGAGTCGATTTCGGGAGTATCTCTGAGAACTTCCTGCGCCCGAAGGGCTGCAAAGTGGCCCCCGGCGGTGATGTGTCCACTGAAACCCCTCCGTCGTATTTCCGCGACAAGTTTTTGGAAATCGGAGTACCGGCGCTGGGCCACCAGCGAGAGACCAATAAGCGCTGGGCCGCACCGGAGGAGTTTCCCAGCCACCTTCGGAATCTCCCGGTCATGATTAAACGGAATGAGCAAACACTCATGTCCCGAACGCTCAATCGCGCTGCACAGATAGGAGATCGACAAATTCTCTTCGAGGTTGGGGCCGATCAGAATGGCTTTCATCATCCGCCTCCCCTGGGCTTCGAAATTCTTTGGCACCCCCGCCCGACAAGCCCGGTGTCATGGCTTGCCATAGACTCCGAAAACATAATCACTCTTCCGGCTCTGCTTTACAAAGTCATCTTCGGCTGAAAACAGGACATTTAGCCATTCTCTAACTTCGGCCGTGTCCTCCACAAAATTGTGTGAAATATCCTTAAAAATCAATTGCAGCAGGTTTCCGCCATAGGGCCTTTCTTCGAGCTTTTTGAATGTCATTCTTAATTCCGGCATAATTTCTTCTGATGCAACCGCCTCAGAAGGATCAGATAAAATCATGCGCAAATACCCCGGCCGGTAGATTTTCTTTTTCTCGCGTTTGGATTTCCATCGCCGCCTGTAGGAAGCCGGAATTTTATTTAAGTAATAATTGGAAAGGGACAGCTGTTCATCCGTCCATTGAAACCGCTTGGGCCCAACATACTCATCAATAATTAATATTCCGTCGGATTTCAATGAATTGCGCAGTTTCTCAAATAGACTCCTTAGATTCCTGACATGATGGAGGATTGAATGAAGAAATATGACATCATACCGATTGTCCCCAAAATCATATTTGTATATGTCGCCTACAAAATAGAACAGGTTGCCGCAATTTGATTTTTCGGCCTCTGCGTTGGCGCCTTTGATCCGCCTTGACGATAAATCAAACCCCTCAACCCGTGAAAACTGATCGTGTTTCGCAAACCTGAACTCCAAAGCGCCATAGCCACAGCCGGGGGAAATCATCCGCAGATTTTTCTTTTGTTTCAGATATTTGTTAACGACGTATGCCGGAAATTCCACATTGGATTCGCCGGTAATCAGACTATTCCACCTTTCTCGCACTCTGGGAATGGCCCACCAATGCACAGGAGGACTGGCGCTTTGTTCCCAGGTATTTCTTACTCTGGATAAATTTGAAACGGCCAGCCTGCTGAACACATATCCCGGCCCCCTAAGAAGCATCTTGTGATAGATGTCAACAAAATCTCCGATAGACAGAATTGTCTTCATATCCGGTTCTTTTTACGGCGCGAGCGCCTTGTTTGATAGCGGAGAGTGCTTCGTCATTTCAAAATCATCAGGATTGTACCCTTGTTTGCGAAGCAATGAAAATATTCGATCCAGCTGTTCTTCAGAGAGCGTCCTGGTTCTGCTTAAAATCCAACCATATTTCCGATCAGGCGTCCCAACCACAGCGTATGTATAATCTTTATCAAGACCGATTATCCAATAGTCGCCCCAGAAGAGCGATATGCCGAATAGTTTGACAAAACTAACTTTCAGTTTGGCGTTGGATTTCTTATCCACGACCTTGGCGACGCCCTTGGCTTCAGATTGTTCATTGTCCCTGCCGATACAGCGATTCACGACATCAATCCGCCCATCCTTTCTCAAGGAATAGAAAGCGGAGGTGTTGCCGGCGCACTTTTTCTGAAATCGATTCGGTATTTTGGCAATCTCGTACCAGAGACCCGTGTACTTCTTAAGCTCCACACGTTCTACGGGTATCGGTTGCTCTGTTTCGTTGCTTGCCATTAATAACCTCGATGTTGGAATTATCACGGAAAAAACAAGAATCAATCCAACCAAGAGCAAAGGGCTTTTGTAATATCGATACTTCATGAACCACCCTTATTATCCGCCCGCCTTAATATCCGCCGACATCCATGGGGGATTCCTCGCCGATGTGCTTCAGGCGGGAGGCGTACCCGGCCAATTGGCGCGCTCTTTCATCGTCGGTCATGCGGGCGGGGCCGTAGACAATCTGCGGCGCCAGCACATCAAATCCGACAAACTGCAATATGCCCCGCTGAATCGGGCGCAGGATCCCGCCGATATCGCCGTTAAAGCCATCCTTAAGATAGGCCTTTTCGGGGCCGCCCGTTGTCAGTGACAAGAGCGCCCGCTTGCCACGACAGGTCCCGGTCTCGTAAATTTGACCGCCGCCGTACAAGCGCCCCATGGCAAACACCCGATCAACCCACCCTTTGAGAGCCGCCGGCAACCCAAACCACCAGAAGGGAAATTGCCAGATCATGAGATCGCACCACTCGATCTTTTTAATTTCAGAATCAATCTCCGCTGAAAAGCCGTTCGCTTCAGCGGCATGCAATTCTTCGAATTGCAGCTTCAGATAATCTGGATCCTTGATGGTTTTGAAGTTTTCCCGCCCGGAGACCGGATCAAAACGCATATCGTGCAGGTCCGACGTCCGCACCTCGTTCCCGGCGCCTTTCAGCGCCTCACAAGCCGCATGAAACATTGCATGGTTAAAACTTCGGGGTTCCGGATGCCAATAGACAATAAAGGCTTTCATAGCGATTCTCCTTTTGCCCCCCACTTTTGCAGCCGGCCGCGGCGATTTCCCTTATCTCTTCGAAGAGCCCATTCAACAAAAGAGTCCTTTCCCCCAGCCGGCGGAAACAGCAAAGTCCATGCACCTCTTGAAAATCTCATAATTGAAATCCGGCGGGAGGGCGCCGCCGGTTGCTCTATCGGTATTATCTCTCGCGAATATCCTTTTATCAGAAATATATGGCCGGTAGGCCTTAATAAAATGGTCAAAGAGCTCCTCGGGCGGATTTCTCATCTCGTTCTCGCCCGGCGCGCCGATAACAATCTCGATCCCGGTTATATTGAGAAAGCGTTCGGCATATGCAGCCAATCTAAACATGCTTTCCGGAGAATTGCTTGTGATGTGATAGATTGTTTCATTAACAGGCGTCTCAATTATCGTGAGAACTGTCTCTGCAAAATAATCCACGGGAATCAGGTTAATTTTGCCCTCATTCGGAATGAATATCCTGATAGGAAGATGCAGCCCGCCTTCATCGTTCATATAAATGCCGAATTCCGTCGATTTCATTCCGTGGTTGAATTTTATATCATCGAGATAAATATCCCTGATTTGCTGCAAAGACCTGATCGGATAATAGAGCGCCTTGAATTTGAGGGCCCTTCCCGTAACTGAATCACCATATACAATAGAGGGGCGCATTATTGTATATGGAATCCCGCCCTCCCGGCACTTTTCGGATACTATATGCTCGGCATGCGCTTTGCTCTCTTCATAAACATTGGTGAAACGGCCTGATTTCACCACCGCTTCCGGGCACTTTATACTGCCGGTCCCCGCCGCATAAGCCGTGCTGATAAAATGAAAGCTGCGCGCCCTGCTCTCTATCGCAAATTTCATGATCTCATTGAGGCTCTCCACATTGGATTTCATCACACTATCACGATTCTTCTCGGAAAAGCTGGTATCCGAGGCGCAGTGAATCATGTTTAAGTGTAAGCCGCATAGACGCTCATACTCATTCTCGCCCAGGCCCAGCCTCGATTCCAGAAAATCAATTTCATATGTTTCGAGCAATCCCCGCGGGTGCTGCATGCCGAACCAATTCAGCAGTTTCCTGATTCTCTCCTTCAGCGGTTCACCATCCGCGGGCCGCCCCGCGATGACAACACTTTTGCCCTTCGATAGAAGCCCCGCCATGATGTGGCTCCCCAAAAAGCCGGTGGCGCCTGTGAGCAGATACCTCGCTTCCTCCCCCGTTTCTATTGCGGTCATCAATCAGCGCCAACGGTGGAATAGAGAAAACTCTCCTTCCGGCTGAATCCCTGGCGGAATACATCCCTTATCCAGGTCACGGTCCCTGTTTCGGCGGAATATCTTTCTATCATCACTCCGGCTTCCATCATGGCCTGCTGCGTTTTCATGCGCTCAACCGGATCGTTATGGTCGAGGTAGTAGTCATACTCAAACACACAGCGTTTGCCGTCATCCAGAGGAGTGATGAAACCAAAGTCGTTCTTCAGCCCGTGGCCGCGGGCGATGCGCCTGAACTCCCTGTCAATCTCCGCAATGAGTTTATTGTCTATGGGGAGATATACAACCATTGCCAGGACATGTTTCTCGCGCCCCATGCGCGAACTGATAATTCTGAACATGCTAAGCCATACGGGGTCGGTCATCTCGGGCCTTGAATAGAGTTTCTCATAGAAAGGACGAAGCTCAGGGTCAACATCGCGCACAAGTTGTGCGGGTGATGGCGCCAGCGCCGCTTCAGCAAGGTCATGAAAATGCCTAAGTCCCAGGTATGAAAACCGCTCTTCGCCGGAAAGCTCATCTATGAGATCCAGCCATTGAGCCGAGGCGAGTGAGGGGAGCCCCAGGTTCAGGGTTCTGATCAGGCGGTTGTCAAAGTATTTGTATCCCATCGCTTTTATCGAATGAAGCGCGTATTTATCCCCGATCACGAGAACTACGTATTCAATTTTCAGTTTATCTTTGAATGCATTTCTCACTTCCACCGCAAGCTTTTTCGTGGGCGAGAGAAAAGCCGATATATACTCTCCGCCCAGCACGCCGATGGCCAGGCCTATACGCCGCATGGCGCACTCTTTTGCAAAATGAAGCGCCCGCTCAAGGGACTCAAAGGGAACAAGCGCGGCGCCTTCGTCGGAAGTGACGGGGTGAAGCCTGATATATGCGGCTGTGCATATCCCCGGTATGACTGAATCCTCCTTCTTGAATGCAAAGAGGTTCGGGGCGGATGTATCGCTCAGCCTGAACACGCCGCCGTCGTGTCCGACGAATTCAGCATCAATGTAATTGTCAGCCGCCGTGCCGTAGCTCGCTGAAAATGTAGAGAATATTCCTGAACACATGATGTTGGCGCAAACCAATGCCGCCGGCTCTGCGGCATTGACCCTGAAGCCGCGCTTCACCGCCGCTTTCTGAAGATCGAAAGCGGAAACACCCGGGCCGACCTTAACCAGCCAGTTCTTCTCGTCAAAGTCGATTGTCTTCATTCTGCCGAGGTCGATAACGGCGCCCTCGCTCATGACAAAACCCATGACGCTCGACCCGTTCCCTCTCACGGCGTAAGGCACATTGCGCTTCATCAGCAGTTTAACCACGGCCGAAATTTCAACGGTCGAACCCGGCATAATAATATATTCCGGCATGCGGGGCTCAGCGACGGGGCAGGGGTCATGAGCATAGGTAAGCGCCACCGCGCGATCACTTGTTGCCCAGGCGTCACCAACGATTTCCTTCAGGCCATCAAGGATCCCGTTCTTCTCTTCAGTCACCACCGCGCCGCCGTTATTCAGGTGATGGCTTACATGCTCCTTGAGGGCCTGCATGACAATGGATGGCTTCATCTCTGTTACAAAATAGCATTGGTAGTCGCAGAGTCCGCAAAGGTCACAGCTCTCGGCAATCTCTACACACTTTTCAGTAACCGGGATCCTGTTCTCCGCCAGGGCTGCATAGAGATCCATCCTTCCCTGAGGATAGAAGGAAACATAATGTTTCTCTGCTCCCGATTTGCACAATCCCGCGCCCAAGAAATCTATCTTGCACATGGCATAATGCCTGCAGCTCCTGGCTGTTTTCAGCGCATCGTCCAACGCGTGTTCCTTCACACAAGTTTGAAGCTGTCGCGCTCAGCGCTTCTTCTTTTTTGTCGCATTGCCGAGCGTGATGCCAAGAGCTTCAGCCACACCCTTGCCGTACGCCGGGTCCGCTTTCATACAATTGCCGATGTGGCGGATCTTGATCTCCTTGGGCGCATCGCCCATCGCGCGGGCGGTGTTGCCGAAGAGCGCCTGCCGCTGCTCATGGCTCATCAGGCGAAACAGCTGGCCGGGCTGGGAGTAGTAGTCGTCGTCCTCGCGATGATTCCAGTGATCGGCGGCCCCTTCCAGGCTCAGCGGCGGCTCTGCGACATCCGGCTGCTCTTGCCACTCGCCGTAGCTGTTCGGCTCATAGCCCAGCGTGCTGCCATAATTCCCATCGACCCGCATGGAGCCGTCGCGGTGGTAACTATGAAAGGGACAGCGGGAAGCATTCACCGGGATCAAGTGGTGATTGACACCCAGCCGGTAGCGTTGCGCATCCCCGTAGGAGAACAAACGGCCCTGCAGCATCTTGTCGGGCGAAAAACCGATGCCGGGCACGATGTTGGCCGGGTTGAAAGCCGCTTGTTCAACCTCGGCGAAATAATTCTCAGGATTGCGGTTGAGCTCGAAGACACCCACCTTGATGAGCGGGTAGTCTTTGTGAAACCAGACCTTGGTTAGATCAAACGGATTATAGGGGGATTGGGCCGCTTCTTTCTCCGTCATCACTTGGATGAACATCGTCCAGCGCGGGAAATCCCCCTTCTCAATACTTTCGTATAAGTCGCGCTGATGGCTTTCCCGGCACTTGCCGACGACCGCCGCCGCTTCTTCATCCGTCAGATTCTTGATGCCCTGCTGGGACTCAAAGTGAAACTTGACCCAGAACCGCTTATTCTTGGCGTTGATCAGGCTGAAGGTGTGGCTGCCGAAGCCATGCATGTGGCGGTAGGAATAGGGAATGCCGCGGTCACTCATGGTGATGGTGACCTGGTGCAGCGCTTCCGGCAGCGAGGTCCAAAAATCCCAGTTGTTGCGGGCGCTGCGAAGATTGGTGCGGGGGTCGCGCTTCACCGCGTGATTCAGGTCGGGGAACTTCAGTGGATCGCGCAGAAAGAATACCGGTGTGTTGTTGCCCACCAGATCCCAGTTTCCCTCGTCAGTATAATATTTCATGGCGAAGCCCCGGATGTCGCGCTCGGCGTCAGCGGCGCCGCGCTCACCGGCCACCGTGGAGAAACGGGCGAACAGCTCGGTCTTCTTGCCCACCTTGGAGAAAATTTTGGCCTTGGTGTAGCGTGTGATGTCGTGGGTGACGGTGAAGGTGCCATAGGCACCGGAGCCCTTGGCGTGCATCCGCCTCTCGGGGATGACCTCCCGGTCGAAATGGGCAAGTTTCTCCAAAAACCAGACATCTTGCAGCAGCATCGGGCCGCGCGGCCCGGCGGTCATCGCATTCTGATTATCGGCGACCGGCGCGCCGCCGTTGGTGGTCAGTTTTTTCTTTTTATTTTTCATGGGTCCCTCCATTGGTTCTTTGTGGTCGAAGTATACATGGGGGTCGCCCGAGGCGCCAGCATCGCGATCGGCGTGGTGACGGCGCTTCGCCAAAGGCCCCGGCCTGCGTTATCATGACGGGGTCGCCGCGGGGATGCCGCGGTGCGACCGGAGGACGCCGCGATGAAGGACGACATTCTGCACAGGCTGACCGAGCGGGTGAAAGAGCTGACCGCCCTCCACCGCACCTCCCGCCTCCTCCAAAATTACGAACGCCCGACCGGCGAACTCATGAACCAGATCGCGGCCCTGCTGCCCGGCGCCTGGCAATATCCTGATGTGGCCGCTGCGCGGATCCGCTTCCGCGGCAACGAGTTTCTGACCAAAGGCTTTCACGAATCGGCCTGGACCCAGCGCGCCGATTTCGCCACTCCCTCGGGAGAGGGAGGCAGCATCACGATCGCCTACCTCGAGGCGCGGCCCGTGGCGGATGAAGGGCCTTTCCTGGCGGAGGAGCGCGATCTCATCGAATCTCTAGCCGAAATGCTGCGATCCCACCTGGAACATCTTCTGGCGGATGAAGCTCTGCGCGAAACCCGTGACGCCCTCGAAGCCCAGGTGCTGGCGCGGACGGCGGACCTGCGGCGCCTGGCATCCCGGCTGACTCTGGCGGAAGAAAAGGAGCGGCGGCGCATCGCCTCCGACCTGCACGATCACATTGGCCAGGCATTGGCCTTTATTAAAATGCGCATGCGGGAATTCCAGGGTAACGCCGTTTTTAGCGGCTTTGAGGAGGCCCTCGATGAGATTCTCCGCCTGCTCGACCAGACCATCCGATATACTCGCGCACTGACCGGAGAGATCAGCCCCCCGGTCCTCTACGAACTGGGTTTGGGGCCGGCTCTGGACTGGCTCGCCGACTATTTCACAACCAAAGGACATTTCCGCGTCCGTCTGCGCACGCGGGGCCAGGCGCGGGAGCTGCCCGAAGAGATGGCCATCATGTTGTTCAAGTCAGCCCGGGAGCTACTGAACAACAGTCTCAAGCACTCCGGTGAGCGAGAAGCCAGCCTGGATCTGACGTGGGAAG
Organism: Candidatus Eisenbacteria bacterium; assembly: GCA_018831195.1. Classification (NCBI taxonomy): domain Bacteria; phylum Candidatus Eiseniibacteriota; species Candidatus Eiseniibacteriota bacterium. The sequence goes on from JAHJDP010000002.1 coordinate 47,460, forward strand.
CGGACGCGCTCACACTCTGCGTCGGCGATCGCGGATGCGGCTTCGATCCCGCCCTGTCGGCGGCCGCAGGGGGCGACGGCTTCGGCCTGTTCAGTATTCGCGAGCGCTTCAGCGACTTGGGCGGCGGCGTCACCATCGCGTCCGCCCCCGGCGCCGGTTGCCGTGTAACCTTGAATGTGCCGCTGCGGCGGCGGGAGAGGCCATGAAAATCCGCCTGATACTCGCCGATGACCATAAAATGTTCCGCGACGGCCTGCGCCCGCTCCTGGAGCGGCGCCCGGACCTCAGCGTCGTGGGCGAGGCCGCCGACGGCCGCGAGTTGCTGGTCCTGGTCGAGTCCCTGCGGCCCCATCTCGTTGTGCTCGATGTCAGTATGCCCGGTCTCAACGGCATTGAAGCCGCCCGCCGTATCCGGGATATCGATCCGTCGATCCGCATCGCCATGCTCTCCATGCACGCGGACCGGCGCTTCGTGCTGGAAGCCCTTAAAGCGGGAGCCACCGCCTACCTGCTCAAAGACGACGCCTTCGAGGAGCTGGTGCGGGCGATCCCGCGGATCATGGCCGGACAAGTAGTCCTGGCCGAGAGCATCGGCGAGCAGGTGGTGCAAGAATATATCACCATGGTTCGCCGTGAGGAGAGTTCCGCCTTCGGCCATTTGACCCCCCGCGAGCGGGAAGTCCTGCAGCTCATCGCCGAGGGGCTCAGTACCAAGGAAATCGCCGCGCTACAGAAAGTCAGCGTCAAGACTATCGAGACGCAGCGCAAGCAGGTCATGGACAAGCTGAACCTGCACAGTGTGGCCGAGTTGACCAAGTACGCTATTCGCGAGGGCCTGACCTCCTTGGATTAGGCGCTCGCAACACGGCCTCCTCGGGTATTTCGAAGCCCCCTCTGAGGGATCCCCTGATTGTCCCATTTCCCGGCCACTCCTATTCTTCTTCCCGTCCCCCTGTGGCGCCCTGCGGCATGCCTTATCCGCCGCAGCGTTCCACACTTATACGAAAGGAGCGCACCATGTTCGATACAGGCAATACCGGATTCATGCTCGTGGCGACGAGTCTGGTTATGTTGATGACACCCGGTCTCGCCTTCTTTTACGGCGGATTGGTGGGGCGTCGAAACGTTTTGTCTATTATGATTCAGAGCTTCGTCTCAATGGGCATCACCACCATCCTCTGGTTCGCCGTCGGATACTCCCTTTGCTTCAGCGGAGGTGAAGGAGGCATCATCGGCAACCTGGATCTAGCCTTCCTCAGGGGCGTCGATCCGTCGACACCCTTCGGCGACGGCCAGATCCCACTCTACGTCTTCATCGCCTACCAAATGATGTTCGCCATTATCACGCCGGCATTGATCACGGGTGCCTTCTCGAACCGGGTCCGCTTCCCGGCCTACTTGATCTTCTTGGTGTTCTGGCTGCTGCTCGTTTACTTCCCCTTTGTTCACATGCTCTGGGGCGGTGGCTTCCTGGCCAAGCACGGCATCCAGGATTTCGCCGGCGGTATTGCGGTACACAACATCGCGGGCATGGCGGCCCTGGCATCCATCCTTTTCGTGGGCCGGCGCCGCGTGGAAGACAGCAAACCCCACAGCATTCCGCTTGTCGCCCTGGGAACCGGCTTGCTCTGGTTCGGATGGTACGGCTTCAACGCCGGCAGCCAGCTGCAGGTGGACCAGATCACCGCCCTGGCTTTCCTCAATACGGATATCGCCGCCTCCTTCGCGGCCATCACCTGGTTGATCATTGAGTGGTCGAGATCCCGCAAGCCCCGCTTTGTCGGATTGCTCACCGGCGCGGTGGCCGGCCTGGCGACGATCACGCCGGCGGCGGCCTTTGTTTCCACCTCGAGCGCGGCGATCATTGGTTGCTCGGCGGGCCTGATTTGCTACTTGGCCGTCGAGCTGAAAAATAAACTGCGTTGGGATGACGCTCTGGATGTCTGGGGTGTTCACGGCGTGGGCGGCGCCCTGGGCATCATCCTCCTGGGCGTTCTCGGCTCTACCGCCATCAATAGCGCAGGGGCCAACGGATTGATTTACGGCGGCGGCACCTTCTTCATCCGCCAGGTGTTGGTGGTGGTCGTTTCATCGATTTACGCCTTCGTGTTTACCTGGGTGATGCTTTGGATCATTAATAAAATAACCCATGTGAAGACAAGCGAGACCGAAGAAAGCACTCTCGATGAATCCCTTCACGGCGAGAGGGCTTACGAGTAGGCTCGATGGATCCAACTTCAAGGAGGAGAACAAATGCCGTATCGAATCCTTATCGTCGTCATCGCGGCCGTGATCGCGGCGGCCGCCCCGCCGGCCGCGGTTGGCGATGACGGCGGCGTCTGCATGACGGTTTGCATGAGCGGATTTGTGGACGCCAGCTACAGCGGCAACCTGGACCTCGGCACCGACACCTTCGGCTTGGATCAAGCCGAGATGGATCTGTCCCGCTGCTTCGGCGAGCGCGGCGGCCTGCGGGCGGATTTTGAGTGGGCCAAAGACGGTGATGATTGGGCTCTGGATGTTGAGCAGGGTTATCTAAGTTATCGGCCGGCTTTCACCGACAAGCTGAACTTTACCTTTGGAAAGTTCAACGCCCCGATCGGGTTCGAGCTGCCGGACGCGCCGGATATGTACCAATTCTCCCATGCCTTGGTTTTTGATTATGGCCTGCCGACCAATCTGACCGGCGCCATGCTTTCGGTCAATGTAACGAAGGATGCGGATATCGGGGTGTACCTGGTCAACGGCTGGGATGATAACGACTTGGGCCGGGCCGGCCCCAAGACCTTCGGCGGGCGGGCCGGCTACCGGCTCGGGGACCTCGGCGCCGTGGGTCTCGCGGCCATTATGGGCTCAGAGCAGGATGAGATCCGCAAGGCCGTCATGACGCTCGACCGCACCGTTGTCGACGTGGATCTCACCCTCACACCAATACCCGCCCTCGAGATCGGCGGCGAATTCAACATGGGATTTGTTGAAGTCAACGACGTGGAGTCCGAGTGGATGGGTATGCTGGCCATGGTCCACTATGACTTTAACAAATGGTTTGGATTGACCGGCCGTTTTGATTGGTTCGACGATCCGGATGACTTTGTCTTTGAATCCGGCCTTGAGGAAACGCGCACCGCCATCACCTTGGCGCCGACTTTTGTTCTCGGGGACGGCATGGGCGCCCTGTTGGAGTTGCGCATTGACGGTTCCAGCGAGGATGTCTTTATCAATTCCGACGGGGAGCCTAAAGCCTCAACAACCGGCCTGGCCTTTGAGATGACGTACAGCTTCTGAGCGCCGGTCTTGTGGTGGGTTGAACATTATCCCTGCGCTGCGCCGCATATATTATCGGACGAGGACGACCTTGCCGGCATTGCCGGCCCTGCCGTTAGAGCCAGATTGGAGGCGCACAAAGTAGGGCCCTGGGGAGACTTTTTCTCCCGACGAATTCATCCCATCCCATGTCAGCGAATTCGGCCCCGGGTTCTGTGGGTCCGAGAGCACCCTGGCGATGCGCCGGCCCAGCACATCATAGACGGTCAAGCTCGTCGCCGCGGGCTCCTCAAGGAGGTAAAGGAAGGTCACCGCGTCATGGAAAGGATTAGGCATCGGGGGGCCAATGATGATGGCGGGCGGAGGAACAGGAGGTGTATCCAAGCGCCCCTCGCCCCAATGTGCAATGTTATAAGCGCGCTTGCCATCCACAGAGCCGAAACCTCCCGCTGCAATGAGGTGGCCGCGGTACTCTTTTACGGCGAAAACCCCCTCGGGGATGCTGAGAGGAACGTGTAACTCCATTTCATCGCCCATCAAAGGTTCAGGTGGAAGGAGTCCTGATCCCATGGGATACCAGGCCACCCCATCCCACTGGGTGATGCACCCACAACGGAGGCCGCCGGCATGTGTATAAGAACCGGCGACAATCAGCTTGCCGTCAAAGACCTCAAAATCGTGGACCCTTGGATCGAAATCATCGAAGGATCCGCTGATACCGCTGCGCAAGGAATCCCAAACAGTTCCATTCCAACGGGCGATCCCGTTCACCGGGAGGTCACCGATGTGGCGAAATTTACCTCCTGCATAAAGTTCGCCTTCAAAGGAAGCGAGTGCGTAAGCGTGGTCATCAAGACCTTCCCCCAAGGGATTCCATCCTTCTCCATCCCATGCCCCGATATGGTTCAGCGGTATATCTCCGGAGCGGCTAAAGCTTCCGCTGGCGATGAGCTCTCCATTGTGAACGGATAGAGCGAAAACACTGCCATTAAGGCCATCACCAAGGGATTCCCATTCCTCGCCGTCCCAGCTTGCGATTCCCCCGCGCGTCTCCGTTCCACCCGCCGTCCGAAAGCGCCCCGCTGCAATAAGATCACCCTGAAAGACGGTGAGGGAGTAGACATAGTTATTCATTCCCGTGCCGAGAGACTTCCACTCCAGTCCGTCCCAGGAAGCGATGTAGTTCACCGTGTCTGCGCCGACGACTTGGAACAGCCCGCCGGCAAACAGTTTTTCTTCGTGGACGGCCAGACAAAAAGCCGGGCCTCTGATGATCTCGCCCAGGCCGTGCCAATAGTCGCCGTTCCATGCGGCCACATAAGAAGCCGGCGTACCGCCCGCCCCATAGAATTCGCCGGCGACAATCAGCATTTGCCCGAAGAGACGATGGTAGTAGACGTCTAGGTCGTAGACTTCACCGCCAACGCCCGTGCCCTCAAACAGATCGCCCCACCGGGCATCGGAATCAGCGCGCGCCGGGTGATATATCAAAGGTTGGCATGAAAGGACAAGAAGGATAACAAGTACGGAATAAAAGAGGAGTCTTTTATGTTTTCCCCAAGCAGATACAAGGCCGCTTATATTTCCATTATACATAATGTTCATTCACTTTCCCGCCATCAAGTCAAGCCCTCTCTTGAGGCTCGCCCCGATCCCCAATTCCTGTATTCTTTTAAAAACGCTCAAAGAACAGAGTCTTCTCAGCCTATGCGCACGGAATTTTCTGTCGACTGATTTCTCAACGTCGGACACCAGCTCCCTAAATCGACCCTGGGTGATGTTTAGGCAGAAATGATTAGCCGGGCTTTGATGGTTGTACAATGCAACATCATAATCGTCGCCGATCAGGCCATTCATCATGCAATATTCAAACGCCTCCGTCCCCGGGTAGGGCGTAAAGATGCTATAGGTCAAGACGTCGCACTTTACATTCTTCATCGCCGTGATGGTGTCCTGTAGCGTCTCTTCTGTTTCCTGTGGGTAGCCGACGATGAAAAACGCCTGCAGTTCAAGACCCTGCCGCTTGACGATTTTGCAGGCCTCAAGCGCTTCCTCGATTGTGATATTCTTTCTCATTGCCGACAAGATTTCATTGTTGCCCGACTCAACACCGATCTGGATATGAAAACAGCCGGCCGCCTTCATAAGAGCTACGACTTGGTCGTCCATCAATTTGGGGTGCGCTTCGCAGCCCCATTTTAATCCCGGGGAATACCGCATCAGGGCGCGGCACAGGTCTGCAATATACTGCTTGTTGACGCCGAAGGTGTCATCATCAAAATGGATAAATTTCAACCCCAACTTTAGAAGGCCGCCGATTTCCCTTGCCACATTTTCCGGGGAACGAAATCTTACCTTACGGCCCCAAACATTCCGGGATCCGCAAAAGAAACAATTATATGGACATCCCCGTGTCGCAAAAACCGAACGAAAAGCCGTTTTCGGATATTGTTCGTAATCTTTCAATACCTCCGGCGCGTGTTCGTGGGGAAAACACAACGTATCAAGATTCTCAATGAATTCCCTTGGCGGGGTTTCTACAACCTCTCCCTCTTCTCTACAGACGATGCCATTTACATTATGAAGCGCGGTTTGATTATCAATGGCGCCAAGAAGTTCGACAATCGTTTTTTCTCCTTCGTTCTTTACACAAATGTCTATCTCTGGATAATCAAGCAAGTCTTCGCCAACCAAGGAAGGATGCGGCCCACCCATTATGACAAGGGTGTCTTTATTGTTTTTCTTCACAAGTTCCGCCACTCTTCGTGCTGATTTAAAGTTTTGTGACTTGGCGGAAATTCCAACAATCGAGGGATTATATTCTGCTATCGTTTGTTCAATTTCTTTCCATATCTCCCCTGACAAATCCGTTAGATTTTCCAGGTACTTATTGAATCCGATGCCCGACAAATAGCTGACTTTGATGCTTTCATTTCGTGGATGGAAATCGGCATTATACACCATGACATTCCAGATTGTATTTCGCTTTATCTCTCCGGCCAGATAACCCAGAGCTAAGGGATACCTTGCCAGAGAGTAAGTATTCTTAAACAATCTATAAAAAGGAGGTTCCACCAGAAGGATTTTGCGCGGGTTCGGCTTCATCATGAATCCAATACAGCCACATAAAGAACTCTCCGGCCCCGGCAAGAAATACCGAGCGGTCCCGGGGGAATCCTTGTCGTTGCCCAACGCCGGCTTCAGTTCCTGCGGCCTGTTGTTATCCGAGATTAGAGTTGACGAACGCCCAGTTGATCAAGTTCGCCATGAAAACCTCAAGATAGTCTGCGCGCTTGTTCTGATAATCCAGATAATAGGCATGCTCCCAAACATCCACCGTCATCAGGGGTTTTAAGCCATGGGCTATGGGAGTATCGGCGTTGGCGGTTTTGATAATCTCCAACTTATCCTTTTTCAACACAAGCCACGCCCAACCGCTGCCGAACTGAGTGAGGCCGGCATTCTTCAGCTCTTTAATGAAGCTGTCAAAACCCCCAAAATCGGCATCGATCTTCTTCGCGATCTTTCCCGTGGGTTTCCCTCCGCCGCCCGGCTTCATGGATTTCCAGTAAAAGGTATGGTTCCAAACTTGGGCCGCATTGTTGAAGATTCCCATTTTATCAGCTTTGTCTGCCGTCTTTTTGATGATATTTTCCAGCGTCTCGGCGGCCAAATCCGTCCCCTCAATAAGCTTGTTGAGGTTCGTCACATACCCCTGATGATGCTTTTCATGATGAAATTCCAATGTCCTCGCGCTGATATGCGGGGCCAGGGCGTCTTTTTTGTAGGGAAGGTCGGGTAGTGTAATCGTCATTATTATTCTCCTTATATTGCGTTTTAGCTCTATCGCCGCTCCTCGCAAGGTGGGCCGCCATTAGCCCTAACCCAAAACTCCTGCTGTCGCAAGAAGCAGTAGTAGTATACCCAGCATCTCCTCACTTGGCCAGAAGAATCGCCGCTTGGATGCCGGACTATCGAAGCGCCAATGCCAGGCCAATCAATAGTATTGGCGAGGCATCCAAATTATATCCTTCAAGAAAACCAATGGATTTATACCCTATTTCCAATGCTGCTGAAAGTGGATGCTTGGAATCAGATAAATTATAATGTCCTCTTACAGAAAATGCGCCTCCCATTCCGCCGCCTCTATGGGCCGTTGGATTGCTCCTTAATTGAATTTCAGGTTGATTCCAAATATCGACATGCATATCAAATGAAAATGGTTTGGGCTCATAAATGTTTTGAATAAAAACGCCCAATCCTCCCCATGAATCGTGAAACGTTTGATCGCCGATCCTGAAATCGATAAGCGAAACCGTATTTCTGTGGCGCAAATAATTCTCCAAGTGGTATTCGATCCCGAAGGGGGTCAGCCCGGCGCGCAAACTCGGCAAATAATCAATCCCTCCAAGCTTTAATGTGGATATGCCGCCCGAGCTATTTCCATCCCACATATACACTTTCAGAATTGAAAACAGAGAGTAGTAAAGAAAAGGATTGGCTACATTAATCTTGGTTTTTGATTTTAGATCTTTAACAGTCATAATTATAGTATCAGGATCTGTATAAACAGCCCCGGCATTGATGATACGAGTATACGCTCTCAAATCGTTATCTCGTGTTCCATCAAATAGGTCTTCTTCGGTATCTTGAATGTAAGTAAACATTATCTGCCAAGACCAAAAATACAGAGAGGCTTCACGATAGTTGATCTCATCCGTCAGCATCCAGCGCATGCTCAAATTCCGGCCTATAAGGGATTGTACCTCCAAGCCGCCCGCCCAAATGACGAGATCTTCGTGGAGGCTGATGGGAAGGGCTCCATCTATTGAAGCCTCGCCGCCCCCCAATCCGTATGGCGGCGGCATACTAAAACCGTAATGAATACCGTCAATATTTAATTCCCGATAACGCGCCCCGTGTCCATAATATTCGTGGCCAAGAACGATTGAGAAATAGTCCAAAGGCAGATCAAGGAGAAGATATTTTGCCGTTCGCCCGGATATACCCCCGATTTTCCCCGCCATATTTGATTCCGAAAACCAGTGAATGCCTAATAGTGCATCTTCAGACAGCGCAATCCCCCTGTGAATTGTTGTAATGTTCTCCACGCCGCTCCTCATCGTTAATCCGGGATCAATCAATAATGGAGAGTAGGCCTGAGGAACAATTCGTAAATCTGTTGCAGCCGTTAAGCCCGCGAAACCGCCGTTTTGAGCACCACTCTTAGTTGAAAGCAGCAGCAAAACAGAAAGAATATAAATTGTAGTTTTCATTATCTAAAATTAACGCCCATGAATTCCTCCATTGCAACGAGTTATTTTTGACCCCATCGTATGAATGCGCGGCGAAACCTCGCGGCCGGCCATGGGACGCTTGACCCGCCGCGGGATCTCATGACAGGCTGCGGCCGCCACTTTAAATGGATCCTCGCATCTCAAGATCTTATGGAGAGTCCTGTGGTTGAACTCGCACTTCTTATCGTGGGTGGTCTGGCCGCAGGGGCGCTGGGTGGCCTCCTTGGGATCGGCGGCGGCATTATCCTCATGCCAATTTTGCGCTTTGCCATCGGGCTTCCGGCCCCCCAGGCCGCGGGCGCCTGCATTGTTGCGGTGTTCTTCACAACGCTTGGAGGGGGTTACCGGCACTACCGCCTTGGGCACATTGTTGTGCGTTCCGTCATGCCGGTCATGCTGGCGGGCCTTGTCGCCTGCGCCGGATGCTCGCTGCTCTTCCCGCTCCTCGCGCGGCGCGGGGGGTGGCTCGACCTCGGTATTGGTTTGGTCTTTCTCTCTATCTCAGTTCGAATGCTTGTCGAGAGTATTCCCGGCCTTGTGTCTTGGTCCCGGGAGGCCCCGCAGCATGCCCGCGTAGAGGGAGGGCTTCCACAAAAGTTATCGATCGGCGCTGTATCAGGCGCCCTGCCAGGCCTCCTTGGCATCGGAACGGGAGGAATCCTTGTCCCGGCATTCGCCTTCTTGCTGAAAACACCCATCAAGACGGCGATGGCCGCCTCCTTGGTCTGCTTCTGCTGCAATGCCGGGGTGAGTGCCGCTTTCAAGTACACCCAGGGTTATGTCGATCTTCATGTCGCCTTGCCGCTCAGCCTGGGAACACTTGTCGGCGCAAACCTGGGCGCCATCATCAACCGCCGCTTCCCGTCCCCCGCGCTAAAACTCCTGTTTGGGTTTGTTTTTGTATGCGTCTCGCTTCGATTCATCCTCTCCTCTGTCAAATAGCCTGGCTGCTTCATTCGAGGGGAAAACCGCTGGATGGTTCATGTCACGGATGATTTCGCCGGATCGATTGAATCACGTTATCGAGCTGTTGGAGAAAAAGCGATCGGTCGCGCTTCTGGAGCGGCGGGGGTCCGCCCGTTATTTGTCCGGCGTCACGGAGTTCTGACAACAGGCCTCGTGTCGCGACGGCCAAGCCAATGTTGTCTTCCGTGAACGGCTTTCCCGTTGGACCAATGACATGCGCGCCTTCCTGCAGGCAGCGGTTCGCCAGTGGGATGTCTGCAGTGATCACGATATCGTGAGGCTTCACATGTTCAACAATCCAATCATCGGCCGCGTCGAATCCGTCTTCTACAACTTCGAGTGTAACGCTTCCTTCACTCGGAACCTGCATCCAAGAGTTAGCGACCAATGTGACGCCAAGGCCATACCGGTTTGCGACACGGTACACTTCCTGTTTGACCGGACACGCGTCGGCATCTACAAAAATATGCAGCAATTAAGTATCTCCCGTGAAGGACCAATGCGTCTGCACGATCTCCCACCGGGAGGCCGACACCTTGCCGCGAAGGGACTCGTAATACGCGGTGAGGGCTTCAAGCCCGTCAATACGTTCACCCTGATAGGGATCGAAATAGACGACATCCGGTGCGGATATCTCCAAAAATCCTGACGGATCACCCTTACACCAGCGATCAAGTGCATGACGCTCCATTGCCAGGATAGTGGCCGTCGGGTCGCCGCCCTCCGTTTCCATCGCCGCCGCCATGCGTTCCTCCTTCCCCACGGATCCTTCGTGGGAGGCTTAAATATCCAACCAGTTGACGAACATGTGCAAGAGCCCAGGGGCGACAATATTCTGAGTGCGCAACATTACAAAACCCAAAAATAAACTGATGGGAATCAGGGCCGCGGCGCTCAGCAGGGCCTCCCCCGCGGCCATCCCCTCTATGCCTACACGATGGCCTACATGCGCCATCGCCATAAGAACGGATGCAAGAATCCAACCCTGATAAGAACCGAGCCAGCCGATGAGACGCGTCTGAAGGTACCCCCGATAGGCGAACTCTTCAGTAAAGCCGACAATGGCCAATTGCATCAAGGCCCAGAGTCCGGATGCATGACAAGAGGCGCCCGCGCCAGATCGCCGGTTCACGAAGCAATACCAGACACCCGCGGCTGAAATGATAAGTGCGCTGACGGCCAATGATCGCCAGAGATTTTGAGCAGATATTCCCGCAGATGCAGGATATTCCCGCCGGCGGTGCATGACAAAGAGAATCGGCCCAACTGAGATGATCGCAAGAATCAATTGGGCCGCCACATCTCCTGGGCCGACAAGCGGCCATTGGGCGGCACCCTGAGAGTTTGTGGGGGCATGGCCGGTCAAAGCAAGCAGAAGAACGATGACAAGAATCCACCCCATGCCTATCGCGAAAAGCGCCCACATGGCGCTGACGCGGGGTGTGGAAATGACCTGTTCGTTATGTCGAAAGCAAAACAGGCGAATGAGCAGGGCGAGTAGGGCGCCAAGGACAATCAACTCCGCACACTGGACAAGAATGCTTGCAAGAGAATTAGCCTCGATCATCAAACGGCCCCCGGTTAGGCAATGCAGTCTGGCGTGCAATGGCAACTTCGAGACCGCACAAGAAAAGGTTGGCGAATCTGAGTCTCGATGCTCATTTATACTATTTTGCTATAGATTAATCGATCATCTCAAAGGTCACGGACACCATGGCCGTCACGGAAATCTGCCCCGGCGGTGTTGGGCCATCCATACCGGTTGACGTTCCACTTGACCCATCTTCTCTGATCTTGAGGGGGCGTCCTATTGACTGGCCCAGTGTGGCTGCCATCGCATCCGCCTTTTCTCGGGCGGCTTCCAGGGCAATTTTGCGAGCCTCGTCCTTATGCTCGCGAAGTTTGGATGTGCGGAATTCAATATCGTGAACTTTATTGATTCCCGCCCCCAGCGCCGCTGTCATGAGTTCCTCAAAACCCGAAAGGTCTTTAAGAGTGATCGCCACAGTGCGGCGGACCAGATATTCGCGTGAGCCCCGCCTGGGTGTCCGTACATCAGATTGCGGCCTGATATAAAGATGCCCAGTTACGATTTCTTCCTCAGGAATTCCCTTCTCTGCAGTGATTTGAAGAAATGACTCCATGGACTCATCGTTCGCTTTTTTTGCGGCTGCCAAATCTGGGTCCCGGGTATCTATACCGAGAGTAAGCACCGCCTCGTCGGGAACGACCAAAACCTTGGCGTAGCCACTGACAGTGATCACGCGCGGCTCCTGTGCCCATCCATTATTCAGGACAGCGGAACACAGCGCCAAGCAGAGGCTCACTAGTAGAGCTCGCGATACGAGTTTCACTGTGTGTATCCTCCTTTTCGTAGAGGGGTTGTCAGGCAATCTATTTAAACAACAATAGGCTGCATGTGTAAGGGTAATCCACTATCTCGAGACCTCAATCAGGCACCCTACCCCGGAACATCGAATAAGTGAAAAAGGCATAGTAATCAGAGAGATTTAGAATGAACTCCGGCGACTGTGGCCGGCACAAACGCTGATATTCCGCCCAATCCTCCGGTGATACCTCTGGTTGCCTCTCTCCCCAGAGCATCTCAAAGACAGTAACTAGCGCGCCTCGAAGATCGGCGCTCATTGGAGCCTGGACATCGCCAACAAAGGTTTTGCCTTCTGCTTCCTTCAAACCCGCCTCGTTAAACGATCGCAATGCACGCAAGAAGTGCGCCTCGGGCCGCTTCCCCGTGACGAACGGGGCCAGCCCTGAACACGTCGCATTCAGACGAGCCTCAAGTAATGGATACCCCGGGAGCAGGCATTGAGAAGACCATGCCAGAATGATCACCGCGCCACCGGGTTTAACCACTCGCGCCAGCTCTCGCAGCAAAGGCAGAAGGTCGCCGACAGGATACCCTGCGCAATCAACGCTCCATGCCCAATCGAAGGAATCGTTGGGGAAGGAGAGTTTGCTCACATCTCCTTCTTGAAAGAAAATTTGGTTCGAGAAGCCGGACGCCATTACCATCTTCTCTGCGTAACGCAGAAAAGCCGTCGACAAATCAAGGCCGGTTACATGGCCGGTGGGTCCAATCGCCTCCGCCAGCAACAAGGCGGGCAAACCAATTCCACACCCTGCATCCAGGCCATGGCTCCCTTTGCGGAGCCGTAACGCCTTAATCATTGAACGGAGAAGCGGCTCCCTCAACGGATTGGAGTCCAATAGCTGTTTTATATATGTGTCTGTGTCTATCATTTTCTAATTCAATTTATATGAAGTCTGCCCAATGCTCTTTTACCCTGCGAGTCCGCGTAAACACGATTTCTCTTTTGGCCCGTTACTTCCTTTAGAATGCCCGCTTACTCTCCGTAGACCTTTAACGCCGCCCACCCGGCAAATCCCAGATAACCTATGGTAACAACACCAGCCCCTAAGATCACCCAACCAATCCAGGATTTACCGGATTTTTCCGTTGTGTTTGAGATTGCCAGACTGTCAGCCATCGCTGCAAGGCTGTCATTTTGTGCGGGGATCGTTCTATTTGTATGGCTTCTTGCCGGCCAGGAACAGGGGACTCCGGTATTGGCACATACGCTGAAAAGTAGAATGGCGCAGAGGAGCAATGATAGTTGCGGCCGAATAAATTTCATTAGAGGCCTCCCGCTATACCCAAACGGGATATTACAAGCTAGCCAATCCCGCCTCATTCTTAATATGCAACGCTCGACCCTAGCGGGCGACGACGGCATGGCGCCAGGCTATTGGCGCTCCGCTTGAGCGAGGGCTTAGGCCGCAATCCACTTCTCGGCTTCGGCTTGCTCGCTATTCGAGAAGACTTTGACTAAGCACGGCATCATAAATGCGAACATTCGTGTGGCATGAGCGACCCACTTAACATCCGTGACAACTGTGATTCTTTCCCATGCCTTCCAGTGTGCAAGTCCAAGCTTGGCGTCATCCCACATGGCCCCGGAAGTGAATCCCGTGAATTCCGGCGTGAGCTGATAAAGCACTCTAATTCGCTTGTGCCTCAGAAGCGCGGATTCAATCGCTGGGATAAGAACCGTTTCATAGTCCTTCGCATCGATTTCACCTGAGGCGCTGATGCCAACCACGTCATCAGGAAGATTGGCAAGAAGCTTTATCATGACGATTCTCCTGTTTGTGAGAACCCAAACTAAACGCGGTGTGGGCGCATACCTAAATCAGCCATTCTTGAGTTCGTCCTATCAGATTATATGCTTACAACCACTTTCTTACATTAGCTTTATACTGCCTGTATTCCTCTCCGAATTGCTCTTCCATGTGGCGCTCCTCGGGAATCACGAAGGAAACGGAAAACAACCAAAACATTGCCCCGACCAGCACAAGCGGCAGTAGTGTGCCGGCTGCGACTGCAGCTCCGAGAACAATCCCCATGAACCCCAGATACATTGGATGCCGGCTAAACCGGAAAGGACCCTCGGCCACAACTAGACTCGACTTCCGGAATGGCTTGACCTCTGTTCCCAATTTCTTGAACAATGCGTCGGCCCAGACCGTCAGCGCCGCACCGATCAATGCGATAGCGACGCCAACAAGCCGCCACATTCCGAAAATCAACCGAGGCCCTGACAGCAGAAAGTGTAGCAAACCCATCAAAATAAGCCCAATGAACAGATATGTTGGGGGAAGAATTCGACCGCCGCTCACTACTTCCTCCTCTCTCACGGAACCTAGCGTTCTTCTAACCGGCGAGGTGCGCTTGGCGCGGCCCTCGCCCACTCCACTCGTCGCGCCTATATTATCTCTCACAGGGGGAGGCCGTGACAAGGGCCCTCGACGGGTTAATGCGGTCGTTAAACGTTGTGAACAACTAATATAGACTTTTAATCTTACCCCATGATGTGGTTTTTGTTGGCCATGGAGAACAACGATCTCTAGCCATTTCTCTAATTCCCAAATTCTTACAATTCGGGAAAATTTCATTAATAGGAACCCAGCCTGAACCATAACCTAATCCTGGAAAGACCTTTGTTGCCGAGCGCGCGTTGGTCGTATCGCTGGCTTCGTCGGCCGCAACATACCAACCTTCTTGTTGATTAAATGGCCAGTTTCCCCAGTATCCCGCAAAGTGAGCGCCGTCAACGCAACAGTTCATTGAAAGTTGATGTACAGAGATCTCTGGCCATGTCGCAATTGGGCCTGGTTCGATCATTATTCTTGAACAGATTATATTACCCGGAATCGGGTTGGGACCGTCCTCCAAAACCGATTGCCAGAGATATAGATCAAGGGTCTGGTTGTCAAATTGACTCCCATCGCTTGTAAGATACAACTGGATTCCGCAAACGTACGTCGCATCATACCGCTCAGCAAAACAACTATAATCTGGTGGGACGACGCCCTCAAGTCTCCACATATACGCATTTTCAAATTGCCCGTCATCATTTTGGAGCAATGTATCTCTTGGGCAAAATTCATCGTTTGGAGGCGGCAAAATCTGAGTATTTTCATGAAAGCCTATACTAATGATTGGCTCATCGTCGGCCGCCAAAGGCAAAGCAGAGAAGACTAAAGGCATTAGGAACGCTGCAAATATGTACATAATTCGTTTATCGCCATGATGGCTCCGCGGGATCTCATTCAATTTTCTCGGCCGGATATATCAACCTAACCGTCGTGACATAGGGAGGCCTGGGATCTCCTTCGCCAATCATCCATCTAACAGGTTTGCTCTCAACAACAATATCGCCTTTGTATTTCCTACTGATTTCTCTTGCCAACCATAAACCCATTCCCATCCCGCCTGCTGTGTGCTCTTTGGCGTCTGGCGTTCTAAAGCCCCGCTCGAATATCACTCCACTCTCAATATCTTGCTTTGGGATCCCAACGCCCCAATTCTCGATCTGAATTATGGCTTTGGATCTTGCCTGCGATGTCGATAACATGACTTTTGATTCCAAATTGCGTCCAGAATAACTGTATTTTATGGCATTATTCAAAACGTTGGCTATGGCCGTAATAATTTCTGGCCGCGAGGCTATAACGTGAGCGTTGGGGGCAGTATCCGTAAAGTCTATTATAACATTTCGACGCCGCGCATACTTCCCAAATATCTCAATGGTTTCACGCACCATCTCCGAGAGATGAACCAGGGTTTTGAGGCGTTTAGGTTTCGCGTTTTCATCTCTTTCTATGACGATATCATCAAGCGGTGTTGGGGTTTTACTCAGGTCGGCGTGGCCCTGTTCGCCGTCTATAGATCGTATAATTTGATTAACACCGTCTTCCCACCTTGGGAACAGGTCGATCCAATGTAACTCATTGAGTTTTCGGTACTTTGGTTTGCATTCCATTAGCCTGACCGGAATAAGATAAATTTCGTCGCCTGGAGTTTCCTCCAATACCTCAATCGCCTTTTTAATCTCTGCTTGCACAACTCCGCGCTTACCAACAGAGGATTTTGATAACAATGCAATAAAATAGTCGGCCCTGCTTATTTCTCTATGAATAACCTCTCGCCAATTCTCTCCGCCCCGGAGGTCTTTCTTGTCAAACCAAACACTTATCCCATGCACCCGTAAATCTTTTCGCAAACGATCGGCAGCGGAAGAATCTTCTCGTGCGTAGCTCAAAAATACTTTCTTTTTTGGCATTATCTTAATTCCAGTATGTCTAACGTTCTGCTAACCTGCTAGGTGCGCTGGGCGCGGACCTCGCCATCTCAACTCGTCACGCCAATATAATAGCATTTTGCGGGAGGCGTGACAAGGGCCCTCGTCGGGTTACTGTGGTCGTTAGGTACAAGGAATTACATGGACATTTAGTGATCATAAAGACTCTTGAGTCGTCCCCAGGTTATATTGTCTAGACTTGTAAGGCTGTCATTGCAGCTCGAAAAAGTTAAAACGTGGAGACCTCTTAAACCCGGATGGCAAGCTGAGTATCCCTGCGCCATTGTTGCATAAACATGTAACGTATCCGGATCAGGAAACGCCTCAGGATTACCAACAACCCAAAACTCATCGGTGTCAAACTGCCGCCAAATTCGTTGACTTGGGCAGTCCCAGTCCCACATCCCAAGGTAGCCGCAACCTAGAGATTCTGGCTGACACTCAATAATCTCTCTTACAATAAAGCATGACGTGACATCGTCCCATACACACCATGATAGATCACACTCCACTTCCTCGCCAACCACTTGGAATAATTCGCCGTCCACTGGAATGGGCTCAACGCTGCGAAGCAATCGATTGCCCGAATTTGAATTAAAAAGAATACAGCCTTCTCCGACTTCTTGGGCCCGGCCACAATCCTTGAAATATTGCGGAAAGACGATTCCCGGAATGGCACTCGAGCAAAGTATAGTAAGCAGTATTATAAATTTAGTGAATTTCATATGTCCGGCCTTTACCTATGCTGCCTGACTATCCACGATGCTAAAATCGTCATCGATTTCGAATATCGCATTATTTTTGTTTGTACCTATTGTTCTTTTAACCAGCAAGGTGCGCTTGATGCGATCCTTCTCCCCTATCCATTGCAGAAACCCACACCCCAGGCCGCAACCATCTCCATTTTGCCGCTTGTCATTCCCCGCCGGGTTGCATTGTTGGTTTCCGCCTAAATATACCGTACGAGATTACGTAGGCCACGGCGACGCTAACGACTGTCGCACCGAGATCGTATATGTCAAAGGTATATCGAGCTCTGGCGAGGATCCCTGGGCGCGGCAATAGCTGTGCAAATTCGGAAGCCACTGAGAGGACACCCACAATCATCGTGACCTGGAGTAGGCTGAGTCTCGAGATACGCCCCGTGTGTGACAACAATAGGAAGAGAAGTCCGGCTGGTCCAAGGATGCTGGGAATAACGCCAATTGTAAAACTCAAATGCTGGAGATCCAAGTACCTCATGAGCTTGATGACGATGATTGCAAACAAGCAGGCCACCCCCATCCAACCAAACAACTGGTTTGTGGCTTCTACGGTTCTGTCACGGGTTTCCATCAGGTTGTCACCTTGAGTGAAATATTCGAGGGGGCATGGTTTCTGTTGCCTTTATCTCAATACGTCTAATGTTCTCATAGCACGCGGGGGTTCTTGGCGCGGCCCTCGCCTCTCCCATGATCGCGACACTATTATAACCCTTCGCGAGAGGCCGTGACAAGAGCCCTCGGCAGGTTCAAAAGTGCGTCACAAGGCCTTTATAATTCTGGGTCTTCTGGTAATTGTGCTGAATGCCAAGCCCCAACAACCCAGACAGTCTTCCCTTTCACGCGATAGAAAAATCTATACGGTGGCACCATAACTTCGCGAAAGGGCAATTCTGGAAATTCAGGAAGTGGCCGGCCTGAGTCTGGAAATTTCTCAAGTCCCGAGAGCGACTTTTCCACCCGGCCGCTGAAATTGACAGCGGCCATTGGCTTATCACGCTTTATGTAGGTAAGGATGTCTAAAAACTGCAGTTTGGCGGTTGGCGTGAACCTGACCCTCATGATTCTTCTTCCGCCAGCAGTCGATCTGCCTCAGCCATAACCTTCTTGAGAGAAAACCCTACGCCTTGGTCAATTTCTCTCTCTCCTCGAGCCAATTGACGGAGAATCGCTCGTTCTTCTTCGGCCGCTTCGTAGGCCTCTATGCTCAGCATGACGGCCGCTGCCCGGCCTCGCTGGGTAATGATCAGAGGCTTCTGGTTACCCCGGACATTGCGCAAAACCGCCGCCGCATCCTGACGCAGATCGCTGATGGGGATGATATTAGGCACTTTAGCCATTGGACGTACCTCCTTTGATACAATCAATAGTACTATTTTCCGTATTACTAAGCAAGGGGAATCTGGTTCCTGGGAGCATTGTGGCCAGGACGCCTAATCTGCTGGAATTTGAGGAATTGGATCATATGGCGGCATTCTAGTGAGTTCATACGTCTCGGCTCCCATCCTTAAATCTGGACCGCCACCCCTCATTCGGCCGTTATGGATCTCCCGGGAAATTCGAGGCTCGGGGTGTGCTGTTATACAATATTCCTGCTGGTGTTTGGATGAGGTTCTCTCTATGTCCTTATAACGTTTTTTAAACCTGCGAGGTGTGCTTGGCGCGCGCCCCGCCATCTCCGGTGTCCGCGCCACCATTATCTCTCACTGCGGGAGGCCGCGACATGGGCCACTCGTCGGGTTAACGAGTCGTTAGGCAGTTCATTGGCTTGAACGGCCCCACTCGGTGGCAACCGCACGACCCTCTGCTTCTACAATACGTCTTGCCTCCATGCGGTCTAGACCTTGTGCCAATAGAAAATCGTACTTTGTCTCGGAATGACGTATGTGCGCATTGACAGCAAAATCAACCGCAGTTATATCAAAATTCTTTGCCGCGGCGCTCCGACCGACGCGACCACTGTATTTGCAACAAGCATGCTCCGCAATCGTTGTCTCTCGGCCTGGAGGACATTGTGGATATAGCTCTCTGATTCGCCTAGAAAACTCCTCTACATATTGCTGATCCAATTCGGCACGACGCTCAGCTTCGCGCTCTCGCCTTCGGGATCGAATGTCACTATCAGCCAGGCATTCAAACTCGGCCCGTTCTAAGGCACTTTCCTCAACCATTAACCCCTTGCGCTCATATCGCTTACGAGCCTTGCTCCACTTGAGGACTACGGCCGACAGAACTGAATGTTTTCGCGCCCGTCGGGTTAGCGCGGCATCGCCCGATGGCAAGAACATGAGATGGTCAAGATCAGCACATGAAAGGCAAAGTGCCCCCCGATCTTGAGCGAGCGTTATCCACGCATGGTGCCCAAGATTCGCACCGCATTCCCCGCAGCTCGTTTCCTTTGAGGAAATAAATATCTTCAAGCCGCTGGAATATTCCACAGACTCGGCCTCTCTTCTGAAGACACTAAAAAATATCTGCCTAACGTTCTTTTAACCTGCGAGGCGGTATGGCGCGGCCCTCGCCTACTCTCTCGTCGCACAACTATACTAATCTTGTGCGAGGGGCGTGACAAGGGCACTCGACAGGTTCAAAAGTTGAAATGGACTCCTCCGGTGGAATCTGTGGCATCATAGCGCCTGTCCACCTTTCGGCTTCGGTGAGCCAACCAACACAAGGAGGAGTCCGCATGTATTCTACTACCATCGCCGTTGATTTGGCAAAGTCTACTTTCGA
>JAHJDP010000003.1 GCA_018831195.1 Candidatus Eisenbacteria bacterium
CGCTCCTTAGCACCCTTCCGCGGCATTACCAAAATCAGGACGGATGAGAAAAGAACTCGGCATGGCGCAACATGGACAGGGTCGGTGGTATTGGATTCTGGGTGTCATCACGGCGTCGTGACCGGCGATGCGGCGAACGAGGCGGCCGATTCGGACTCGTTGCGAAGGAGTAGCTGTCGGAATAGGTGCCCCATGTGCCGCAGTTGTTCTTGGCTTTCACCCGCCAGTAATAGGTCGTTCCCTCGCTGAGATCCGAGAGCGGGTATTGCGAAGAGTTGACGGTAATCTCACTCCCACCGCCGCATGAAGTCCCAACCTGAACCCGGTAACCCACCGCCCCCGGCGTATCCGCCCAATCCAGCGTCACAAGACTCGAAATCTCTCCCCTCCCGTTTGGCGATGAGGACCACGGTTATGAGCAATCCGACCGTTGTGCTGCGCAAGATGAATGGCTCCATTCTTCTCAACGGTGTGGAGAGTGCTCCTTTTACAGGGAATTGAGGCGGCGCGGCAGCAGAAAAAACGGCCTCGAGCCGGACATTGAAAACCTACCGCCAGGGAACGAGTTCTCGCTGGCCGATTTGCCGACGAAGATCCTCGTAATAATCGCTGGTCGAGGGATTATCTATCCGGTATATGATGCGAAAGATCCATTCCATAGCGCCCAGAAAGTCTCTTGCCATTAGATCTGGAGGCGAGTATTGGGCTCCAAAGGCCTTGTAGATGAGATGAAGCACTGGAGCGTCCGCGATGTTATATGGGGGTCTGCCGGATAGCGGGGGCTGGCGGTACGTCACATCGACCTCGTAAAATCCACGTTTGCTGAAGATCGAGAGGGACCCATCCGCCTCATCACATTCACCGAACCACCCTGTGGCTCCCCGACGGTCCATTAGCATGCAGCGCTCAAGCAATGCGATGATTTCTGCCAAATGTCCTTTCCCTCTGAGGACTTTGTCGAGGACAACATATCCTCCGAACCCCGCATCCGGAAAGGCAAATACTGATGCCATGCCGTGGGGCGTGCCTTCGGCCCGCCGCTTGATTGAAATAAAATGATACTCATACGGTTTGCCTTCATGCCGCCGACTCAAAAGCGACTTTCTGAACAGTTCTCGAGGGAAACTCGTAGGTCCTTCGCCGAATTCCGACTCGTAGATATCCAGAAGGCAATCGATCTCATCCCGGGGAATTTGGGCCAGGTCCGTGTAGACTAGCTGCCGGCTGTTCTCTGCCGCCACATACGCGGCCAAAGAGGTCAACCCAACTTTGGTTCGACTCGTCAGAAAACGGGACATGGCGAGGCATTCCTGATTGGAATCCGGCTCATAGATCCGCATGGCCCAGATGACATATCCGTACACCGCCTTTTTTAATGTCATGGCCGGAATGGCGTCGGGATCGCTGCCGCGGCCGGGTTTGCACATGAGCAGCAGATTCCGGACGGGAAGTTGATCTGCCGAGAGTGAAGGCTGCACGTAGGGGAAGTCTGTCTTCATATATCCCCACCTGTCCCACACGAGGGCTCGCTCAAACCCGTCCATGCTGTCATCCCGCTCATAAGATTTAAAAGGATCGTTCATCTCAGCAATGATGTAGTCCCATCCACCGTGTCCCGCAGAGATGCTGTCCCGATGCAGGACCGATTCGGTCCATTGCAGCAGCTGGGATCCCAACCCGCTTCTTCTAAGGGATGACGATACAACAAGGAACTCGATGACCCCGACATTGGCTCCGGCCAGGTAATCGATGATGGATCCGGCGACAGGAATGCCGTTCTCCAGATAGAGGAGAATGTGGTAATTGTTCCTCTGATACCAGCCGTCGGCCTTGAGCGAAATATAGCGCTCCATGTTCTCGAGGGATTCCCGCTCATTCGCGTCCGGGAATTCGGCGATATAAATGGATGCGTAAAACTGGCGGAGGAGTCCGATATCCGCCGCTTCAGTAGAGACTTCCAGTTTCTCGAAAGAATGTTTGCTCATCGCTGTGCCTTCATAGTGTCATCGTTGCGATAGATATAACAGGCTATCGTCACGCCGGCAAGAGCACAAATCCGCCTGTCTCAGAAGGCATCACCGGTCAAGAATGAATCAGCTCTTCCTAACATTCTTCCGTGTGAGCCAAAGCCCGCTTAATGTCCTCGCTCACCGCATCAGCGAAATTGATAACTTCCACAGGTGTGCGCCATGCTGAGCTTTGTTTGGGAATAACGAGTCGCGCACTGATAATCTCCTGGTCGGAGCGCTTGAACCGCGCGATCTCAGCATCAAAAATTTCCAGTATTTGTTCAGGGAACAGCGCTGTGGCGAATCGGTAATAACCGTCCTTGCCGTAATCTTTGTCTCTGGCGCAAAGAAGAACATGGTGCAGTGCCTTGCGAACCAGGCAGTGCTGCAAAAAGTCGAGACTCTTGCCCGGAGCCAAATTGGCATGTTCGAAGAACGGAATAACCATTCCCGGGGTGAGTTCCGCAGGCGGGACGCCTTTCGAGTCAGTCTGTTCCAGCATCAGCCAGACGTACGCAGTGCTATAGAAGGCATCGTCGGTATTCGGCAAGGGCTCGAGTCCGCCTGCCAACAGGCCCGTCTCTTCGCACGGCAAGTACAGGGCAACCTCTTTGGGGTCACGGAATACATCACGGAAGAGTTCATGCTCACGCAGCTCGGCAAAGAAATCATCAGCGCCGGGTTTGACGATAAGCGCGTTTGTGAGCCTGCTTGGTCTTCCGCGCTCAAGGCGGATCCCGGTTTTGCGCGTGAATGTCCTCCAGGTTGATCTTGGAAGTATGAGGGGGAGCGAATTCGCTTCATCCCCAAACGCCGCCTGCAGTACCACGAATCGACCTTTCTCCCGCATCATCTGGGCAGTACTCACCGATGGGCCCCACGCAAGCCAGCAGAATTCGATGAAGTAGTGGAGATCATCCAGCTTGTTCATCTTATCCTTGCGGACCAGATTACCGTAGCTTCTTACCAGCGGCGGCCAGTTCGCATCCAACCTGGTGATGAGGCCGGTAACCAACCTCAGCGGCGCAACAAACGCATGACGGATCGACAGCGGCTTGCCGAGCAGGTTGGAAGGCTGCGCGGCCTGGCTTCGTGCAACGGGGATCTCTCGCAGTCTCGGAATTGCGCCGGTCACCTCTGACGTCAGCTGGAATACATCATCCATCGTATATGAGTCAGGTTCAGGCATCGCATTGCGAAATTCGATCACAAATTTCTCTCGCCGCCTTTCCTGTTCCACTTTGCTCAAGGCTGTCACTCCCTCGACGATATCATCATAGGTGGGAAGATATCCAATGCCCAGGGTTTGGCTGTCACGATCAATAGGGTCAAGTCGTGTTTGTGGCGCGAGGTCATTGAGAGTATGCACGAGTTTCAGCATGTATGGATCGATGGCGAAGGCCGGTCCGTATCTTTCTATGCTATGGGTATTTTTCAACAGGTAATGGGCGGGGTCATATGGACGAAAATCCGGTGATAAGAACACGGGCAGAATCGGGAGATTTTCTCTTTCTCTCCGGTCGAGTGCGATATTCATTTCCATAACAACAAAATCGCGCGTCATTGACAAGGGAGACGAAAAAATCACAAAAAGGTCGCAACGCAGGAGCCTCTCTCGTATAATTTCCATGAACAGCATGGCTGGATGAATCCCTTCATCATACCAGATCCTAAAACCATGCCTGTGGATCATTTCCAAATCATCGAAAACGATATCCTCATCATACTGGTCGCCCTGAACCGGACGATCTTCCGGCCGCCGATGGGCGTAGCTCACAAAGATAAATGGATCATTCCCGTCATAGGGCGTGAATTCTGGCTTGCGTGGCATACAACCTCCTGGTCTGGAAACCGCCTCAAGAAAACGTGTAAGACTTTAGGCCTGTGCAGCAGGAAGGGGGTGGAAGTCTGCCCGTTTTCACATATTCTCCAGGGGCATCGAGGAGCAGATCCGGGTCTCGGGGATGGATAGCTCCGGACTCATCCCAGATGCTGAGGTCATCTTCCAGAAGCCTCTCTACCAGCGTCGTTGTGGCGCCCACTCGGTTTGCTACCATTTGCCGCTCAGGCTTGATGGAGATTATCAGGAATCGAGATAGAATTTCCACCGCCGCCCTGTGCTGCGCCGGCGCTGCGCGGGAGAGGCCCCAGTTTGCCAATGCGATTCGGCGGTCCCCATGGTAAACTCATCTCGTCAACGTCAAGTATCCGATGCTCCCGTATAAATGATCATTGTGCCCGCGGGGGACTTCATCATGGGCGACGGAGCGTCCTACTGCGGAGCGAACGAACGCGAGGTTACCCTGACGCGCGATTTCCATCTGGGCCAGCACCAAGTCACAAACCAGGAATACATGGAGATGGTTCAGTGGGCGTATGGCAACGGCTATGTGACGGCCACGACCGCTTCGCTGCGGGACAATCTGGACGGAAGCGCTCAGGAACTGCTGGACCTCGATAATGTCAACTGCGAGATCCAATTTAATGGAGCGGGAACGTTCTATCTTCGAGAATCCCCCTCAAGCTATGCACAGAGTGCTTATCCCGGGGGATACGATCCGGCGAATCACCCGGTCATGATGGTGACCTGGTTCGGAGCCGCACGTTTTTGCGATTGGCTGAGCTTGCAGGAAGATTTGCCCCGTGCCTATGAGCACAATGGCGATTGGTCATGCAACAGCGGGGATCCCTATGGGGCGCGAGGCTACCGCCTGGCGACGGATGTCGAGTGGGAATACGCGGCGCAGTGGAACGATGAGCGGATATATCCTTGGGGCAATGAGTACCCTGATTGCAGCCGGGCCAATTTCCGCCAGTATTTTGATGACTTCTGTGTGGGCTGGACCACACCCGTCGGGACCTATGCCGATGCGCCGGAAGCGTTGGGTCTTTCGGACATGGGAATCTGTTGGATTGGTGCAATGATTGGTTTGTGTGCAGCCTGGGATCGGATCCGGTGACCGACCCGACGGGCCCCTCAAGCGGGACCACCCGCATGCTTCGTGGTGGTTCTTGGTTGGTCTATATCAGCAGCATGCAGTGCGCTAATCGGGTCTATTACGTGCCGACCACCGCTGCCGTCAGCTTTGGTTTTCGGGTTACCAGAACTGTCGACACGTCCCATACGGACGGTAATCCAGACTGGAATCACCCTGGGCTGGTTCTTTGGAGTATTCAACCCAACCCGTTCACCACCTCCACGCGGATCACTTACACGGTTCCGAATGAGGCAAGCGGAAAGCCTGCGCTGCTCAGCGTCTACGACATCACCGGCCGTTTGGTGCGTCTAATAAACGGCACCGTCCAACCTGCTGGACAATACAGTGTGCGCTGGAATGGGGACGACGACTCAGGACGCGGCGCGGCGGCGGGGATGTACTTCCTCAGGCTCGAGGTTGGCGCAACGATCTCCACCAGACCCATGCTGATAGTACGCTAATCGAGCGGGTCAGGTTCGATTGAGGATTTAATGTGGCTGGGGCTGGATTCGAACCAACGACCATGGCATTGAGACCCGACGGATCTCAGGGGGCCGCTTTGAACCGGCGGGCGACCTCGCCCCAGTTGACCAGATTCCAAAAGGCCGCTATATAATCCGGCCGCCGGTTCTGGTAGTTCAGGTAGTAGGCGTGTTCCCACACGTCGAGGCAGAGGATCGGCGTCATACCCTCAGAGAGCGGAGAATCTTGGTTGGGCGTGGAAGAGACCACCAGGCCGCCGTCTGATTTGCGCGACAGCCAAGCCCAGCCGCTGCCGAACCGCGTTTTGGCGGCCGTCTCGAACTGTTGCCTGAAGGAATCGAATTGGCCGAAAACGGCTTCGATCGCGGTCAGTAGGGCGCCCTGCGGGGAGCCGCCAGCATTGGGGCCTATCACGGTCCAGAACAGCGAATGGTTGGCGTGTCCGCCGGCGTTGTTGCGAATCGCGGTCTGGATCGTCTCGGGCACCGCGCTGAGGTCCGAGATCAGTTGCTCGGCCGATTTCAGTTTCAGTTCAGGATGTTTTTCCAGGGCGGCCAGCGCATTGTTGATGTACGCCTGATGGTGTTTTGTGTGATGAATCTCCATCGTTTTGGCGTCGATATGAGGTTCAAGGTCACCATAATCGTAACCGAGTTTTGGAAGTTCCCAGGACATAACCGTCTCCTTTTCATTCTATCAGCGTTCGGCCTTGTCGTTTCTTTGAAGCGAATGTCAACTAGTACCAAAATGGTACCTATAAAACCAAACATACACGAACACCCCAGGGATGGCAAAGGATAAATTCACACTAAAAAGTATGAATTAAAATTTACGCGCGCGGATCAGCGCAGATGCTGCAATCCCAAATCGGTAGCGGGGACCATCTACGCAGTTCAAATGAGGATTGGCGCGGGAGGCGGAGATCATTCGAATGGCGTTTGACCGGTGGGGGACATCACTGCGAGGCTATTTTAGACGGCGTTGCAGCATAAGCAAGCAAGGATCGACGGTTCGGGGTGAGTCGTGAGGCCATGGCCTTCACCCACCGCTCAATGAGGTTGATTCTCGTTGACCGAAGCCGTTGCTCGGGGGAGGGGCGTGTCAACGATATGCTGGCGATTATGCGGCTTTCCTTCACCCATGAGCAATACCTGGACATGTTTGCGGCCTGCAACACGCGCTGGCGGCCTGCGGTATTGCCGCCTTCGTAATTGGGATCCGGGCGGATCTTGCCCTTCCGCCGGGGCATACGTTGTTGTTACTCTGCATTCTCACACCGGATTCAGAGCCATGGGAGTGAACCCGTCATGATTCGCGCGGTTGGATTTGCGATTTTCGCAGCGGCCCTCTTTGGGGCGGCAACTCCCGCCAGCAAGATGTTGCTCTCGGGGCTGACCCCCTTTCAGTTGGCGGGATTGCTCTACCTCGGCGCGGCGATCGGCGTCGCACCGACGGCCGGGAGAAGCGGGGGTATCCGATTGCCGGCCCGAAGCGACCGGCGCAATCGGCTTCGCCTGCTCGGCGCCGTTGTGGCCGGTGGCATCTGCGGACCGGTCCTGCTCCTGCTTGGACTGCACCTGGCGATGGCCGCCTCCGTCTCTCTCTGGTTGAACTTCGAGCTCGCCGCTACCGCACTCATCGGCGTGGTCATCTTCCGCGACCAACTCAGCCTGTCAGGCTGGGGCGGCGTCCTTTGCGCCTTCGGCGGGGCGCTGCTGCTGTCCCTTCCGAGCGGGACAAGCGGACTCCTGGCTGGCGGGCTCGTACTGCTCGGCTGCCTATGCTGGGGCGTGGACAATCATCTGACGGCGCTCATCGACGGGATCACACCGAGTCAAAGCACATTTTGGAAGGGGCTCGCGGCCGGCACCGCCAACCTGGCGATCGGTATACTCATGGCGCCCTTTCATGCCGGATTACTCCAGGTGCTCGCCGCGCTTTTTGTCGGGGCATGGGCCTACGGCGCAAGTATCACCTTATACATTTCTTCGGCCCAGGTCATCGGCGCCACGCGCGCCCAGATCGCCTTTGCCTCCGCACCGTTCTTCGGCGTGCTCCTCTCCGTGCTGCTGCTGGGCGAATCGCTGGGGTTCATTCATCTTGGATCGGTGCTGCTCTTTATTCTCGGCATCGGGCTGCTCACATTCGACCGCCATGAACACCGCCACGAACATGAAGCGATGGAGCACGAGCATGCGCATCGGCACGATGACGAACATCACGATCACGAGCATCCGAAACTGCCGGAATCGGAGCGGCATTCACACCGGCACCGGCACAGGGCCGGGGCGCATTCCCATCCGCATTGGCCTGATCTTCATCATCGCCATCGGCACAAGTAGGGATTGACAGACGCCATCTCGCGATGGCGTCCCCCCGCGCTTCTCTCGACCGCACGCCGAGTTGCCCTATGCCTTCCGTCTCCATCTCAAGAATAATGCCGGCACAACCACGAGATTCAAGAATGTGGCGGTAACCAATCCGCCCAAGATCACGATGGCCATGGGCGATTGCAGCTCCGAGCCGGACATGTCGCCGGCGAGCGCCAGAGGCACAAGCGCCAAGCCGGTCGTCATCGCCGTCATGAGAATCGAGCTCAGCCGCTCCATGGAGCCCCGGATGGCGGCTTCCGCAAGCAGAAGGCTCTCCTTGTCCATCAAGTAATTGTAATGGGAGACCATCAGGATGCCGTTTCAAACCGCGATTCCGAAGAGCGTTATGAATCCGACCCTGACCCGCCCCCGAACCCAGCCGGAAATCCCGGTCAGGTCAGAATTCGGCGAGACCCTGGAAAGAGGTCCATCGGCGTTCATCGGGTGAACTCCCTATGGAGGCGGCCGGAGCCGACTGTTCTAGCCCCACCGGGTGGGTGGAAAAACGGGATGAGGAATGGTCGCGTTGTGGTTGGAATCGATCATGGGCGGCGCTGCAGCTGACGCTCCTTAGCACCCTTCCGCGGCATTACCAAAATCAGGACGGATGAGAAAAGAACTCGGCATGGCGCAACATGGACAGGGTCGGTGGTATTGGATTCTGGGTGTCATCACGGCGTCGTGACCGGCGATGCGGCGAACGAG